>JALYSW010000442.1 GCA_030854615.1 Gemmatimonadota bacterium | reverse complement strand
GCGACGGGCACCGCGACGGGCACCGCGACGGGCACCGCAGCGGGCACCGGCGGAGCGACGGATACCGACGGCGCGATCTCGACATCGACGCCAAGCTCGCGCAGCGCCGACGCCGCGCGCGTATCTACCGGCGAGAGCTCGAGCACGCGTCCGTACACCGCGCGCGACTTGTCGAGCTGACCGCTGCGGAAGAGACTTTCGGCGAGCGCGAGATACGCGTCGACCAGCTGTGCCTTGTCGTTCGCACGCACCGCATACTCGACGCGCTTCTGGTGATAGCGCACGGAGTTCGGCTCGACGCGAATCAGCTCGTCCGCGGTGCGGCTCGCCTCCGAAAGATTTCCCTCGCGTTCGTAGCCGAACATCGTGGCTTCGAGCTCAGTGATCCCACCGGCGCGATCACCTCGCTCGAGGAGCGCCTCAGCGAGCTGCCGGCGCAGATCCCAGCTCTGCGGGAGGTGCCCAACCTCGATGCGGAGCTGATCGACGCGGCTGAGCGGTGGCGGAATCGGCGCCGGCGATGACACACGCGGCGCGAGCGGGACGATCGGCTGCGGTTCATCCGCTGGCTCGGTCTGCCACACCAGTTCGACGGCTTCATCCTCGTCCTCATCGGCCGGCATCGGTGAACGCTGATCCGGATCGAGCATCGGCAGACCGGACAGCGCGTTCTCGCGATCGAAGGGCGTGTGGATCTCGTCCATGTCGAGTATCGGCAGCGGCGGACCGCCGTCGGGGACGATCACGTCCATCTCGAGCGTGGGCGACCGCTCGAGCTCGAGATCGAGCTCGCCAATGTTGTCGAAGTCGCTGAGGTCGCCCAGATCGGGAGTGTGCACGAATGGCGACGACACGCGCGGCGCCGCCGCCGGTGGCGCGGGCGGCGAGATCGGCTCCCGCGGCAGCTCCGCCACGGGCTCCGGTTCCGGCTCCTCGATGATCGGCTCCGGCTCCGGCGCAGCTTCCGGCTCCGGCGCGATCACGGCATTCGGCGCCACGGACTGCTCCGGCATCGCCTCTGCGCGCGGCGCTTCCGCAGGGCTGTCAAGCGAGATGAATGTCAGCGATCCGCCGAGCGGTCCCTCGTCCGAATCATCGTCCATCGATGTGTCGAGCATCGGAAGCTCGCCAACGGATTCCGTGTCGACCTCGATCTCGAGCGATGGCAGGTCGAGCGACGGCATCTCTTCGAGCTCGAGATCCTCGAGCATCGATGACGTGCCGGTGCCGAGCGAGGCGGCGTCGTTCGCGTCCGGTGCGTCGACATGCGAGTGCGACTCGAGCTCCGCCATCGGGGCGATGTCGGCGCGCGACTGGTCGCCGGGGATCGCGCTATTCTCGAAACCGGTGATGAGCCCCAGGTCGACGTGGCTCACGATGCCGTCGCCAGCGGTCGACGTGCCATCGGGGAGCAACGCACCGTGCGACAGCCCCGACAGCTCCGCGGCGGCGGGAGACTTCGGCGCATCGAGATCGATGTCGATGTCGACATCGGGATCGATGGCCGGCATCTCTATCGCCACGGCCGGAGTGGCGGACGGCGTCGTCGGATGGATCACGGTCCACGCCGTTGCCGCCTTCGTCGCCCCGGACATCGGCGTGTTTCCCGGCGGCGCCGACGTGATCGGCTTCGACGGCTCGTCGTAATTCACATCAAGGAAGACCAGATCGCCCTTCGCCGCGGGTGCACGGACAGTCTCCTTCGGCTCGGCCTCCGGGTCGAGGGCCTTCATCCGATCGACCGTCGCGCGCGCCTCAGCGCTGCGCCCTTCGGCCGAGAATTTGTCGTACAGGGCGTGTAACTGTTCGATCGCTTCCGACTTCCGGTCCTTCCGCACCAGCTGATCCGCGAGCATCAGGCGGATGTCGTCCTGATCGGGGCAGAGGTCCGCAAACTCCTTCAGGGCGCGGAATGCCTCTTCGAGCTGACCGGCTTTCTGCATCCGGTCCGCATACTCGAGGAAGTTCTGCTTCGCATCGTTGACGAAGCCCTTGCGCGCGCTGATTTTGCCGAGCTTGTAGTAGACCGAGTTCCGGCCAGGCGCGTTACGGAGGATCTTGTTGCAGAGGGCGATGGCGTTATTGAAGAATCCGCCATCCGTGTAGAGATCGACCGCTTTTTCGTAGTGGTCGACGGCCTCGGAAACGTCCCCACGCCGCAACAGCAGGTCTCCGACGCGATTGTAGAGGGCTACGTCGGCTTCGTCGACGTGCTCATCCAGCTCCGCCAGGACCAGCGTATAAGTGTCGAGCGCCTTGTCGAACTGTTTCTTCTGCTCGTATTCGAGCGCTCGCTTCTTGAGCTTGGCGACGTCAGGCATCAGCGCGGGAGAGCTCCAAGGCAGGGCGACCACTCCGCGCGGCGAGCGGGGCAGTCTCATCAAGTTATGGGTAAGTCACTAGAGTAACAAGCTTTGCCACGCACCCACGTCCTCCTGCATCGACGGTCAGCATACCAATACGGCAACTCGCGAATATCCTCGATGTCGAAGAGCGCGAGGTCGGCGGAGAAGCCGGGAGAGAGCTGACCGGTCTCGCCGGCAAGTCCGAGTGCCGCTGCACCGTTCACGGTCGCCGCCAAGACCGCTTCTGCCACGCTCATATGGAGCTCGCTGACGGCGAGTGTGAGAATGAACGGAAGATTCGGCGTCGGCGACGTTCCGGGATTGAAGTCGGTCGCGAGCGCGACGGCAGCCCCGGCATCGAGCAGGGCGCGTGCGGGCGGGCGAGTGCCCTTCCCGAGGAAGAGCATCGTGCCCGGGAGCAGCGTGGCGACCGTGCCGGATTTCGCGAGGGCCTGCATGCCCCCTGGGGAGATCGCCGCAAGGTGATCGGCGGACGTCGCGTGCAGCTCGGCCGCGAGCTCGGCGCCCCCCGAGGGGGAGAGCTCATCGGCGTGGAGCTTGAGCTGGAGGCCGGAGCGCCGTGCGGCAAGCAGGAGGTCGCGCGTTTCTTCGATGGTGAATACGCCAGGCTCGCAGAAGACGTCGGCGAATACCGCGAGACGCTCGGCAATGACCAGTGGGAGCATTTTTTGGCGCAACATTTTGACATAACTGGCGCGCGTTGCCGGCGTCGCTCGCGCCTCGCGCGGAATCTCGTGCGCCCCGAGCCACGTCGGGACGATCCGCATCGGCAGGTCCGACGCCAGATCCCTGATCACCCGCAGGATCTTGAGCTCATCCTCGATGGAGAGTCCGTAGCCGGACTTCACCTCGACCGTCGTCGTGCCGTACGACGCGAGGCGCGCGAGTCGCGGGCGCGCGAGCGCGAGGAGATCGGCGGCATCGCGCGCCCGCACATCGCGTACGGAGGCGTGGATGCCCCCGCCCTGCTTCGCGATCTCCATGTAGTCCGCGCCGGCGGCTCGACGCTCCTGCTCCTCGTACCGCGGCTTCCCGAAGATCGCATGCGTGTGCGAGTCGACGAGACCCGGCGTGAGCACGCCGCCTTTGCAATCGACGACGGTCGCGCTCTCGTATTCCCGCTCGAGTATGCGGCGCGAGCCGATGGCGGCGATCCGCTCGCCGACGACGGCAACGGCCGCGTCGAGGAGGATGCCACAGTCTCGCATCTCGGTCCCCACGCGCGCGCGCGGCGCGCCGGCGCAGGTGATGACCTGCTTGGCGTTGACGAAGAGAAGCGTCATGGCGCCATCATGCCGCAGCGGCTCACTGCGCCGTCGCCATCACGTCGCGAACGCGGGCAATGGTCAGCGGCGCCTGCGCCTCGCCGCGGCACGCGTAGTAGCACGCGTTGCAGTCGATCGGTGTATACCGCTCGAAATCGCGCCAGTGAAAATCCGCCGGATAGTCGGGGCAGCGGCGCACCTGTCCTGCAGGATCGATGTGGATCGTGCGCACCCCCGAGTTGCACGAGTCGTTCATCTCGCCGCTGAAAAAGCGCGGCACCTGCCCGAGATAGTAGTCCGAGCTGACGATGACCCCACGCTTTTTTCTCTTGAATTCAAGCAACTCCCGCATGACCGCTTCGAGATGCTGCTGCTCCTCGCGCCCGACGAGGTGCGACGCATTCCCGTTCTTGGCATCGGTGTACGTGCTGAACGATACGCCGACGCCCAGTTCCTCGGCGCACCGCACGATCGGCAGGAGCTCGTCGAGATTCGAGCGCTTGATCACCGTGTTGAAGCGAATGCCGTCGATCCCGATGGCGCGCATCCGCGGGACGGTGTCGAGGATCTTCGCGGCGAGTCCGGGAATCCCCCGTGCGACATCATGCCGCTCGTCGAGAAAGTCGAGCGAGATGTTGAACTGATTGAGCCCCGCCTCCCAGAGCGAGCGCGCGCGCTCCACCGAAAGCATCCCGCCGTGCGTGATCATCGCGAGGTAGCGCACGCTGATCGCGTTCGCGACGGCCGCGACGAGATCCTCGAGATCGCGGCGCATCAACGGCTCGCCACCGGTGAAGGTAATCATCAGGGGATTGAAGTAGCGCGCCGCCTCGGCGTAGCTGGCCGCATCGCTGCGCGTCGCGTCCGCGCCGTTTTTCCAGTAGTCGCAGAAGTCGCAGCGCGCATTGCACCGCATCGTGACCTCGAAATGCACGAGCACCGGAAAGCGCTTGAGATGCAGATATGCGTATTTCGCCGCGAAGAGCGGCACGTGCCACGGTTTGAATCTCGCGCTCAGCATGAATGGAGTGGAGCGCTAATCGTGCGCACCCAGCATCGGGAGCTCGATCCCTTTCTCGGCTGCGGTTGCAATCGCGATCTCGTAGCCCGCGTCTGCGTGGCGGGCGACGCCGATGCCGGGGTCGTTGGTGAGCACGCGCTCGAGACGCACGCGCATCTCGGGCGTCCCGTCGGCGACGATCACCTGCCCCGCGTGCAGCGAGTTTCCGATGCCCACGCCGCCCCCATGGTGGAACGACACCCACGTCGAGCCGCTCGCGACGTTGAGCATCGCATTGAGAATCGCCCAGTCGGCGATCGCATCGCTGCCATCCTTCATCGCTTCCGTCTCGCGAAAGGGCGACGCCACCGATCCGGTGTCGAGATGATCGCGGCCGATGACGATGGGGGCCGAGAGCTCGCCGCTCGCCACGAGATCGTTGAGCGCGACGCCGAACTTCGCGCGGTCGCCCTGGCCGAGCCAGCAGATGCGCGCGGGGAGCCCCTGAAAGTGCACCTTCTCCTGCGCGAGCCTGATCCACCGCGCGAGCGGCTCGTCGTGCGGGAAGAGCTCGAGGATGAGCTGGTCGGTGCGGAGGAGATCCTTCGGATCGCCCGAGAGCGCGACCCATCGGAACGGACCCTTCCCCTCGCAGAAGAGCGGGCGCACGTAGGCGGGGACGAACCCCGGAAAGTCGAACGCATGTGTGAGCCCCGCATCGTGCGCGACGGTGCGGATGTTATTGCCGTAGTCGAAGGTGATGGCGCCGCGCTCGCGCATGGTGAGCATCGCCTGCACGTGCGCGACGAGGCTCTCCGTCGCGCGCGCGACGTAGCGCTTCGGATCCGCGACGCGCAGCGCTGCGGCCTCGGCGAGCGACAGTTGCGGCACGTAGCCGTTCAGCATGTCGTGCGCGCTCGTCTGATCGGTGAGCACGTCGGGAGTGACGCCGCGCTTCACGAGCTCGGGGAGCACGTCCGCGGCGTTGCCGACGAGGCCGACGGAGAGCGGCGCGCGCGCACGCTGCGCCGCCGCGATCCACGCGAGCGCTTCGTCGAGACTGTGCGTGAGGCGATCGCAGTAGCCACTCGCGACGCGCTTCGCGATGCGTGACTCGTCGACGTCCACACCGAGAAAGGCCGCGCCCTGCATCGTGGCGGCGAGCGGCTGCGCGCCGCCCATGCCGCCGAGGCCGGCGCTCAGGACGAAGCGGCCAGCGAGAGTGCCGTCGAAGTGCTGGCGCGCGACCGCGCCGAACGTCTCGAAGGTTCCCTGAAGGATGCCCTGCGAGCCGATGTAGATCCAGGAGCCCGCAGTCATCTGCCCGTACATCATGAGCCCTTTGCGCTCGAGCTCACGAAAGACATCCCACGTCGCCCAGCGGCCCACGAGATTGCTGTTCGCGATGAGCACGCGCGGCGCCGACGTGTGCGTGCGGAACACGGCGACCGGCTTGCCGCTCTGCACGAGAAGCGTCTCGTCGTTCTCGAGCGCGCGGAGTGACTTCACGATCGCGTCGAACGACTCCCAGTTGCGCGCGGCCTTCCCCGTTCCGCCATACACGACGAGATCGTCGGGACGTTCGGCCACCTCGGGGTCGAGGTTGTTCATGAGCATGCGGAGCGCGGCCTCCTGCTGCCATCCCTTGCAGGAGAGCGTGGTGCCGCGCGGCGCGCGCACCGGGCGAGGGCCCGCCGGCGCGGTGGGGATCGCGTCGGTCACGGTAGCGGTCATGCGAACATCGAGGTTGAGGAGACCGGCTCGTCGTCGATCTGCGTCACATCGTCGAAGGTGCCGTTGGCGATCGCGTTGCGTATCGCAGCGATGTCGTCGCTGAGCACGCGGTCGCGCTCGAGACGCGGGACGAGCTCGCGCACGTGCGCGTGCAGGCGCGCGACGCGGCGCGCAGGCTGGAGCGGTGCGCGGAAGTCGATCGCCTGCGCGCCGCACATCAGCTCGATGGCGAGGATGTGCGCGACGTTGTTGACGATGCGGCGCAGCTTCCATGCGGCGCCCATCGCCATGGGCACGACGTCTTCCTTGTTGCCGTCGGTGGGAATCGTGTCGACGCTCGCGGGATGCGAGAGGACCTTGCACTCGCTCGTGAGCGCGGCGGCCGTCACCTGCGCCATCATGAAGCCCGAGTTGACGCCGGCCTCGGGGCTGAGAAAGGGCGGAAGCCCCTGGTTGAAATCAGGATGCACGAGGCGATCGGTGCGGCGTTCGGAGATCGTCGCGAGATTCGTCATCGCGATCGCGAGCACGTCGAGGGCCATGGCGACGGCCTGTCCGTGGAAGTTTCCTCCGCTCATCAGCGTGCCGTCGTCGAACACCAGCGGATTGTCCGTCGCCGCGTTCAGCTCGCGCGAGATGAGCCCTTCGGCGAAGTGCATCGCGTCGAGCACGGGGCCGTGCACCTGCGGCATGCAGCGCAGCGCGTAGGCGTCCTGCACGCGAGGATCGCCGGAGCGATGCGACTCACGGATCTCGCTGTCGGCGAGGAGCGCGCGCAGGAGCGCGGCGGAGCGCTGCTGGCCAACTTGTCCGCGTGCGAGCTGGATGCGCTCGTCGAATGCGTCGGGGGTGCCCATGAGCCCCTCGAGCGACATCGCACCCGCCGCGTGCGCGACGCGCCAGAGCCGCTGGATGTCCATCAGTGCGACCGCGGCAACCGCGGTATGCGCCTGCGTGCCGTTGATGAGGGTGATCCCCTCCTTCGGCTGCAGCACGACCGGCGAGAGCGCCGCGCTCTCGAGCATCGCGAGTGCAGGGCCCGCGTTCTCCCCGCGATGAAGCACGCCCTCGCCGATGAGAGTGAGCGCGAGATGCGCGAGTGGCGCGAGGTCCCCGCTCGCACCGACGCTCCCCTGCTCCGGGACCTCGGGGTAGAGTCCCGCGTTTAGCATCGCGGCGAGAAGATCGATCAGCTCCGCGCGCGCGCCGGAGAATCCCTTGGCGATGACGTTCGCGCGCAGCAGCATCATCGCGCGCACCTCGCGCTCCGGAAGCAGTGCACCGACCCCCGCCGCGTGGCTCCGCACGAGATTCACCTGGAGCTCGTTCAAACGGTCGAGCGGAATCGACATCTCGGAAAGCTTCCCGAACCCCGTCGTCACACCGTAGACGACGTCGCCGCGACGCACGATCTCGTCAACGAAATGGCGCCGCTGCGCGACCTTGGTCCGCGCAGACGACGCCAGTTCGACCTCTCCATCGCCGCTCGCGACGAGCCACACGTCACGCAGCGTCAGCGAATTCCCGTCGAGTGCTATGCGCTGCTTCATCCCTCAAAGCTACGGGCGTGGACCGGCTCCGGCTACCACGCGGCGCAGCTCGGGATTGCCGTAATCCGTCTGGTACGCCCAGTCGAGAATGATGTAGTCGCTCCCCACCGACGTGACGCGTACGGCGCCGTAATGCAGCCCATTGCTGAGGTTCGTCTCGTACACGTACGCGTACCCCGTCACCGCTTCGATCGAGCCCGTGAAATAGCCGGTGAGCGGCGCGACGTCGATCGACGTCAGATCACTTACCGGATCCTGGCTGTAGAGCACGACGCTCGTCCCGCTGCGCACCGTCGTCATCCAGAGCGAGCCGTCGTTGCGGCGGTTCACGACGAAATCGAGATCGCTGCGATCGCCGGAGAGCACCTGGCCGAGCGCGCCGCTGCCGAAGTCGAAGCGAAAGCCGCTCGTCGAGAGATGAGACTGCGCGGCGTCGATGCGGATGTTGCGCGCGTCGTAGCGCGGCGTGTCGTAGCGCGACGACGAGACGTTGGACTCGATGCCATCGAGGCTGACCGCCGTCACCGAGAAGCAGAGCGAGACGCCGTTCGTGAGCCCCGACACCAGAAAATCCTCCGACACGGACGTCCCCTCGAGCGCCCAATTGTTGTTGTCGCAGACGCCGGTATCGAGATTGTACGACGTCGAATAGATGTTGTAGTGCTCGAAGTCGCCGGGATCAGCAAGGCGGGAGTTCGGATTCCACGACAGTTGGATCGCGGTATTGAGCGACACCGAAACGAGGTTCGTCGGCGCATCGAGCTTGACGCCGCCGCGGGGACGGGTGCTATCGCCAGAGCAGGCGGCGAGTGCAATGAGGGCAGCGGGAATCGCGATCGTACGACGCATCGAAAGCTCCGAAGGAGTGATGCGTTCTCTGAATGCACCCCACACGCCAACATCGTGTGCACGACTAACATTTTACACAGTAAGCAGATACAAGAGTTCACAAATAAAAAGTGTCCCCTGCGGGGGACACTTTTGCGACCGCACAAAGAAACAGCTATCCGTGGGCTACGGCGTTGGAGTGATGGTTATGCTGATGAGCGACAGCCCGGCGCGACCGGTGGAATCGGTGGCGGTGAGCGTGATCACGTGTGGCCCGGGCGCGAGCGTCGTGATCGCGAAGGTGGCGCCGGTGCCGATCTTCCCCGACGCGTTGTCCCTCCAGACGAGCGATGCGCCCGCGAGCGGACCGTCCTCCGCGTCGGTGGCGTCGCCGGTGAAGGTGACGCTTGCTCCCTGCGCAAAGGTCGCGTTGTTCGCCGGTGCGGTGATGTGCACCACCGGCGCCCGATTCGACACGGCAGGTGGCGCCACCAGAACGGTCGCCGGGCGATAGGTCCGCTTGTCGAAGTTGAATTTCAGATTCGGCTCGGCGATCAGCGAGATGAAGAAGTTGAATGAGAAATTCCCGTTCGGCGCCTGCGTGAAGGCGAAGATCGCGCGCCAGTCGTGCATGTCGCGTTGCAGGCTCACGACGTGATCCGAGAACTGGTGGAGCGCGAAGTCGTAGCCCGTGGTCCACTGCATCGACCAGCGCGGGGTGATGTGGAAGGAGAGATTCCCGCGCAGCGTGCTCTGTCTGGGGCTGACGTAGATCGTCGACCCGCCCACGAGTGAGCTGGTCGTATCCGTCTGCGACGGCGGATTCTGGAGACACGCCGCCTGATCGATCGGCGGGAAGCTCGCGCAGATCGCACGCGGGTCCGTCACCCGCACGTTCGTACCGAACACCGGGCGCGATTGCGACTCCGTGAAGCTCACGGAGAGATTCCACCCGGCGTTGCCGTTGATCGCAAATGGATAGCGCGATCCAACTGAGCCCGCAGTCGCCGGCAGCGCGTTGATCCCCTGCCCGTCGCTGTTCATGCCGTTGAAGGCGAGATTCGCGCCGACGGGTGCCGTGTCGGGCCGAGCGCTGCCGAAGATCCGACGCAGCGTCTTGAATGGATTGCTGTTCTTACCGATCGTGAACGTCGCCGTCATCCCCGTGCGGAACGGCTTGAACTGCGCCGTGTCGCTCAACGGGTCACCCCGAAAGAGCGAATAGTTCGATGAGAAGTCGAAGCCCGGCAGCAGATCCGACTGCAGGTTGTAGTTGAACGAGTTGCTCGTCACGCCGAAGCGATGGGTCCGCGCCGCGACGACGAAGTCGTAGTCGATCGGCGACGCGTTGATCGTCAGCAGCTTGATCTTGTCACCCGATTCGGGAGTGGTGTCCGAGTTCGAGTGGAGCTTCGCCTCGAGCGTCTGATTGAACTGGAATTGCATCGTCTCGGAGCGGAGACCGCCGAGGTAGCCGGCTCGCGTGCGGCCGGTGGCCAGGAGGAACGCATCGCTCACATCCGATGACGGCGCGTACGAGAACGAGAGCCTCGGCTGAATCGACTGTCGCAGCCGGGAAAACGGCCCGAAGCCAGGGAAGAATGCGAAGAAGGTCGGCGACGCCGAGATGCCGGTTTGTACGCGCTTGGACTGGCTCACCCATGCGCCGTTCGACAGCGTCGTCTTGACGAGGTACGCGTAGCTGCCGTCCGCGTTCTGGAACGAGACGAAGGGCGCAACGTTCCACGTCCCCTGCAGCACTCCCGGGAGCGAGAACTGTGTGTCCCAGTCGAGCTGCTGCTTTCGAATGTTCGCGTAGCTGCGCGACCCGGTCTGCACGCCGGTGTTGAAGTCGAACTGCGTGACGGTAGTCGGGAGATCGTTGAGCTGGTCGCTGTAGCGGAAGCTGTTGCTCAGCTGAAAGCGCCCGATGCGCAGCGGCGTGTTGAAGTTCACCGTGGTGTTGCGCGTATTCGCCTTGATCGCCGTGCTGTCGAAGACGCCGGATGAATCCCGGTATCGATAGGTGGTTTGCCCTTCGAGATTGAATGCCTGATTGTTGTCGACGGCGAGCGTCGGCGTCCACGCGAGCCACGACGAGAGGTTGATCGGCTGCGTCGTGACCGAGAAGTTCGGGAAATCCTGATTGACGAGATCGCGTCCGGAATACTGCGAGCGTGAACCGCCAGCCGTCACGTTGAAGGGTCCGAGCTTCTGCGTGAGTGCGAGCTGCGAGGAGATTGCGGCGAGCGCCTGGGCGACCGTGAGCGCATCCGTCTGATAGACATGCGTGTTGCTCGTGTAATTGAGATTCATGTTCAGGCTGCTCGTCTGGGAGAACTGCTGCGAGTGTGCCCAGTTGAATCCCAGCGTGCGATCACCGTTGCTGTACGTCCAGTAGCTCGCGCGGATGCCGCCGCTCACGAAGCGGTTGAGCCAGCGGTAGCGGTACTCGCCGTTGAACTTGTTGTAGCCGAAGTCTCCAGCCTGGTTGCTCGTGCCGCTGCGCCAGTCGTAGGAGACCAGCGCGTCCATGTAGTCGTTGATGTTGAAGTAGTAGCCCAGGTTGTCGACCGAGCGAACGTAGTCCGGCGACGTGCGGACGATGTCGGTGACGCTGAAACGCGGCGGGATGATCCCGCTCCGCCGGCCGGAGCGCATGTCCTGGAAGATGAACGGCAGCCAGAGCACCGGGATGTCGCTCACGTAGAGCACGGCCGGGCGCGCGACGAGCAGCGTCTTGCTGATGATCTTCACTTCCGATGACTGGAAGTGATAGTGCGGCTCCGGAAGATCGCAGCTCGTGATCGACGCATCCTCGGCGTACGAGATGCTGTGCCCCTTTCCCGTCGTGTCGCCTTTCACCGCGGCGGCGTGACCGTAGATGTACCAGGTCTGCCCGTTCTGCGCGGACGAGGTGCTGAGTTGGCTGACGAGGCCGAAGTGGCGGCGCAGGTCGTACTCGAGACGGCCGATGGCGAGGAGATCGGCGGTGCCCTGCGACGGATCGCGCAGATAGATCGTGTCCGTCTTGGGCGCCGTCGCGCGCATGATGCGGAGGGAGTCGTTGTAGAGGATCGTATCGGCGACGAGCGTCGTCTGCACGCGCTCGACCACCGCCTTGCCGGAGAGCTTGAGCTCGTGGCGGCCGGCGTTGAGCTGTGCGTCCGTGCTCTGGTAGCGCGTGATCGTGTAGCCAGTGCGCTGGAGCAGCTGCGCCATCGTGGAATCCGGATCCGGCCAGACGACGAGGATACGCGGCGCATGCAGACTGTCGGCGCGCGCGGAGTCGGCGGGGTTGCGCGCAGGCTGCATGCGGCGGCCGTGCGTGCCGTTGGTATCACCGGGAAACTGGCCACCCGTGGGATACTGCGTGGGCAGCTGGATCGGCTGTTGGGCGAACGCCGGCGTTGCGGCCAGTGCAAGCGCGCACAGGATCCACCGGGCGGTCACGCCGCGGCCTGCGCCTCGAGTGCCGCTTCCCGCCGCAATCGTCGGCGGTAGATGATGACCGTCAGCACCACGCTTATCTCGTAGAGGAAATAGAGCGGTACTGCCATCGCGATTGTAGTCCAGACGAGATCACCAGGTGTCAGGAACGCGCCAATGATCACACAGACGACGATGGCATGGCGCCGAAACTTGTTGAGCAGCTTCGGTGTGACAATGCCGAGCAGCGCGAGCGAGACGATCACGATCGGAAGCTCGAAGCAGAGTCCGAATGCCAGCGTCATGCTGATCGCGAATCCGAAGTACTCGGACGCGGTGATCATCGGCTCGAGCGACGCAGTGCCGAAGTTCATCAGCCACTCCACCGCGAGCGGGAGCACGACGAACCACGACAGGCTGACGCCACTCAGGAACAGGAACATCGCGAAGGCGAGCATCGGCATGACCAGCTTCTTTTCGTGCCGGTGCAGCGCCGGTGAGACGAACGACCAGAGCTGGTAGAAGACGACTGGCAGCGCGAGCGCCGTCCCGAGCGCGATCGACGCGTTGAGTATGATCGAGAACGGGTCGCCCGGATGCGTGTAGACGAGCTTGTGACCGTGCAGCTCCTTGATGATTGGCTTCTCGAGGAAGCCGATCACGTCGAACTGCAGCATTATCCAGAACGAAATCCCGACCGACACGATGAGCGCAGCCAGCGACCAGATGATGCGCCAACGCAGCTCCTCGAGATGATCGAGGAACGGCATCTCGTCGCGGACGGCCGTGGATTTTTCCTGCATGTGTGTCCGGCTGGCGACTACTTGAGCGTGCGAAGCCGATCCTTCGCGAGCGCGGCCTCATCGGAGCGAGGATAGCGCTGCACGAGATCGTTCAACAGTCCACGCGCACCGGTGACGTTTCCCTTCTCCTCCATACCCAGCGCACGCTTGTAAAGTGCCGTGGGCGCGCGAGGTGAGGTCGGATAGCCGGATACTACCGCCGCGTAAGCGGAGTCCGCACCAGCCGCGTTGCCTTCCTGCTTGTACGCCTCACCAAGATAAAATTGCGCATCGGGGACGAGATCGGAGGTTGGGTACTGCTGCAGCAGCGTCTGCAGCCCCGTGCGTGCCGTCCCGGGTGAACCGCGGCGCAGCTGCTCGAGCGAAAGCTGGAAGAGCTGATTCGGGCCCGGCGTCGATCCCGCTCCGGGGGCCGGCGCTGCCGTCGTGGCTCCCGCGCGCGGTGCAGTCGACGGCATGGCGCCACTGGTTTGTGGCGACGCGGACGGCGGCGCGCTGGCCGACGAGGACGCGATGTCCGACTGCTTCGCCTCGAGCGATGCGCGAAGCTCCTGCACGCGCTGCTGGCTCTGGCCGGTGAGCTCCTGAATCTGCAACAGCTGCTGACCGACGTTGTACAGGTCGCCCCGTACATCGCCCTGCATCTTCACGACGCGCGTGCTCAGAAGCCCGAGCGAGTCGCGCACGATGTTCAGCGACGCGACGACCCGATCGAGCGACGCGCGACGGGCAGAGTCACTGCGCGCGTTGTCCGCGCGCAGCGTCTGCACATCAGTGTGCAATGCCTGCACATCCTCCCGCGTGGCGAAGCACGCGCCGGTCGCGAGGAGCACGACCGGCAGTAGGCACCGCACGCCGCGAATCACTGGGCAGCCGGCTTGAGGGCGTCGGCGCCCGCGGTGATCTCGAACTCATCGCGGCGATTCTTCGACCACGCCGCTTCGTCGTGCCCGTCCATCGCCGGGCGCTCTTCGCCGTAGCTGATGATGTCGATCATCGCATCAGGAACGCCGTGCTGCGTGAGATACCGCTTGGCGGCAGCCGCGCGGCGCTGGCCGAGGGCGAGGTTGTACTCGTCGGAGCCGCGCTCGTCGGTGTTGCCGGCGACGCGGATCTTGACGCCGCTGCTCGCGTTCAGGATCCCGACCTTCGCATCGAGCGAGGCACGATCGGCATCGCTCAGCGCATCGCTGTCGTAATCGAAGTAGATCGGAGCCGTGAGCGAGGCACGAGCCGCCTCACGCGCGCTGTTCGCCTCGTCGTTGCTCGTCGTGGTCGGAGCGGGTGGCGGCGGCGGCGGTGGTGGCGCGGGAGCAACCGGCGCGGGGGCGGGTGCGGGTGCCGGAGCCGGCGCGACTTTCTTGTGGCACGCGCCGAGCGCGAGCACGGCAGCGAGCGAGGAAACAGCGTACAGCGAACGAGCGTTCATGATGGGTCTCTCCAGAGAAGGAACACGGTGGTGCGAAAAGGAAGCCGGCAACGGCGCGCGCGACCGCGCGCGATTTCTACAACTCAGCGAGCACGCCCCAGCGCGCGGGACCATGCCGCCAAACGAGCACCGCCCGCATGCGTCAGTTGGCGAGCGCGCCCGGATTCGGAATCGAGAATCCACAGCTGCTTGACGCCTGTCCGTGACGACGTGAACACCAGATGACGCGCGTCCGGCGCCCACGCTGGATCTTCATTCACCCCTTCGCTCGTCAGCTGCTTCACCGAGCGATCGCGCAGCGAGATGATCATGATCTGGAACATCCCGTTGATCTGCGACTGAAACGCCACGTGCTGTGCATCAGGCGCCCAATCGGGATTCGAGCGGTAGTTCTGGTCCCCAAAGTTAAACGGTGTCAGCAGCTCCACATTCGAGCCGTCGACATCCATAATGTATACCTCTGGATGCCCGGCGCGACCCGAGGTGAACGCGATCCGTCGCCCATCGGGGCTGAATTCGGGCGACGTGTTGTCGGAGCCATGTCCAACAGTGATCCGCCGCGGTCCGCCGCCCGCGACGTTGATGAGCATCAGGTCGGTCCCCGCCTCGTCACCGTGCGAGTACGCGATGGTCGCGCCATCGGGCGAGAAGGCGGGGGTCGTGTTCAGCCCCGTGGTGGTTGACGGGATCGTGCGCGCCGCGCCGCCGTTCACGTCCTTCGTCACAATGCTCCACCCCCTGCTGCCGAGAACACTGTACGCGATCGTGTGTCCGTCCGGCGCCCAGGCGGGGGAGAGCGACAGCCCTGCATCGCTCACGAGCCGCTCGCCATAGCCGTCGCTGTCGACGACGTAGATGCGACCGCCGCGCACGAAGAGGATGCGCGTCTGCGCGACGCCGTGCGCGCCGGTGATCCACTGCTCGACCTCGTCGGACACACCGTGCACGGCCAGCCGCCAGTCCGCAGAACCGCCCGCAATTGGAAGTGGGAAGTCAGCTACCTGCACGATCTTAAGCCCTGTCACATCATGTACTGCTACATGTACGCCGGAGGGAGTGACGGTAGCCTGCACCGCCGCCGCGGCGTTGAGCGATTTCCACAGTGGATAACTCACGCCGGGGCCGATCCCCTGCAGCGATGCGGCCGCCGGCGATCCCGGGAGTCCGATCACCTCAACGCGATCGCCGTAGTCCAGGTCGCGTGCAATGATCGCCTGGATGCTGTCTCCCCACGCGCCGCGAACCGCGAGCACGATCACGCCGGGCTTCGTTCCGGGCTGATACGTGAGACCGATGCGCACCGCGCGCGTCGTGTCCTGCGCGCGCACGACAATCGGAAGGAGGAGAAGCGCCATCACCAGCGCGCACAGGAGGCGGGCTGCGCCGGGGCACGCACGATTCGAGCGGGTGTGAACAATCATCAATGAACCACCGTTGGATCGAAGCTGAAAATGACGGGGAGCACATCGTCGGAAAAGCCGTTGGGGAGCGGGCCGAAGCCGTTGTTCTTCGCAGCCGCTTCCACCGCACCTTGTGCGTCCAGGTCGAAGGAATAGTTGCCGGACCGCGTCACGAACGAGATCGCGCTCACGGTGCCGTCACGTTTGATGAGAAACTGTACTTCGGCGCGCACGTTGGTGTTCCGATGCTCGCCGAAGTTCTTTGCGATCTGGCGCACGATGTTCTCGAGGTAGCCGGGGAATGGAAAGTCGACACCCTCTGTGCGAACGGTGGCGACATCCGTGCCGCGATCGCCGGTCGGTCCGCCACCCGCCGCCGGACTGACGCTTTTCGGCGGCGTCGCCTTGGGGGTCGGGGTTGGTGTCGCGGGAGGCACCGTCTTCGTCGGCACCGTGGTGGGCATCGGCATCGACTTGGGAAGCGTCTGCGCGCGCGGCGGCACCGGTGCAGCCTTCGGCGGCGGCGGCGGCGGTGTCACCGCCGGGGGCACTACGACCCCTTCAGCGCGCGGGCCCGGAGGCGCCGCTACGATGTTCACGCGATACATCGGGGGCAGCTGCTTTGGTGGCGCGGGGCGGATGAAGAGGAGCGCCGCAACGACGGCCAGATGCCCGATCGTCGAGAAGGTGAGCGGGAGTGCGAGCCGGGAGCGATCGTCGGCGCGCGAGATGCTCACCGTCTGATCGCCTCCGGCTCGGCGACGAGCCCCACATCGCCGACTCCCGCCGCGCGCATAACCGCGAGCACCTGCACTACGGTACCGTACGGCACGCCCTTGTCCGCGCGCAGGTAGATGCCGCCGCGACCGCGCTGCGCCGCGAGCGCCTTGAAGCTCGCGCGGAACTCGTCGTAGCGAAGCTTGTTCTCGTCGACGAGGATGTTTCCGCCCCGGTCGATCGTCACGACGAGTCCGTTCTTCGACTCGAGCGGCCGCGCCTGCGCCTGCGGCAGCTGGATGTCCACGCCGCCCTGCATCATCGGCGCCGTGATCATGAAGATCACCATGAGGAGCATCATCACATCGATGAGGCTCACGACATTGATGTCGGCGTTGAGCGGGAGCCGTCCCGCGCGAGCGCGCCGGCTCATCTAGATCCGTCCCTCGCGAACCATCATCGCGAGAATTTCGGTGCCGAAGCCCTCGAGCTCACTCTCGAGACGGTTGAGACGCGCCGCGCAAATATTGTAGCCGAAGACCGCGGGGATCGCGACCGCGAGCGCCGCGGCCGTCGCCGTCAGCGCCTCGGCCACACCCGGCGCGACCGCGCTCAGATTGCCCGATCCGCTCACCGCGATGCCGATGAAGGCGTGGATGACGCCGAGCACGGTGCCGAACAACCCAACCAGCGGACTCACGGAGCCGATCGTCGCCAGCCAGGGGATGTACGTGGAGAGCTGGTCGCGCTGCGCCGAGCTTTCGGATTCGAGCACGAGGCGGAGCGCCTCGACCTGCGATCCGCGCAGCGGCGCCGCCGATGCATCGCGCAGCGCGCCGGGCTTGAGCTCGGCGAAAAAGTTCACGGCGCGCGTGAAGACGCGCGTGAAGGGATTTGCCTTCGCGCGACGCGTCAGCCCCGCGGCCGCCTCGAGTGACGGCGTGCGCTCGAACTCGTAGATGAACTCACGGCCGTGCTTCGTCACGCGATGGAACTCGATCCATTTGGCGAGCATGATCGCCCAGCTGACGAGCGAGAGCACCAGCAGAAAGACGAGCACCACCCGCGTCACCGGTGACGACGAGCGAATGAGGTCGAATGCGGACGTCGGCACCGCGCCGCCCACCTGCAACATCGCGAGCCCGTGCATCATGCCTTGTCTCCTGCGCGGCGAGCCGCGAACCATTGGTATGTGTCGCGAATTCCATCGTGGAGCGACATCTTCGGCGTCCAGCCCAGTATTTTCCCCGCCTTGTCGTTCCGAATGGCAGAGCGCCGCTGTTCCCCCGCGCGCGCCGGCGCGTGCACGACCTCCGATCTTCCGGAGGACACCTCCTTGAGCACGCTCGCGAGCGTGACGACGTCGGTCTCGATCGCCGTGCCGATGTTGAAGGCGCGGGAGTCGACGCCCGTCGCAGCCGGAAGCTTCACGGTCGCTGCGGCGAGATTCGCGCGCGCGACGTCGCCGACGAAGACATAGTCGCGCGTCTGTCCGCCATCGCCGAAGACCGTCAACGGCGTTCCGTCGATCAACCGGTCGCAGAAGATCGCGACCACGCCGGCCTCGCCGTGCGGATCCTGACGCGGGCCATAGACGTTCGAGTAGCGCAGCGCGACGCAGTCGAGGCCGTGCACGCGCGCGAAGTACCCCATGTACAGCTCGACGCTGAACTTCGCGGTGCCGTACGGCGACTGCGGATCCTTCGGCGCCTCCTCGGCTGTCGGCGCCTCGACGAGATCACCGTACACCGCGCCGCCCGTGCTGGAGAAAACGAAGCGCGTCGCATGTCCCGATTGGCGCACCGCCTCGAGAAGATTGAGCGAGCCGCCGATGTTGAGGCTTGCGTCGGCCGCGGGATCGGTGACGCTTTTCCGCACATCGATCTGCGCGGCGAGGTGACAGATCACATCGAACTTCCCCTCGCGCACCGTCGCGGCAGCCTCGGGGGAGCAGACGTCGAGCTCCCTGAACGTCGCACCCGTGGGAACCTGTGCACGCTTGCCACTCGACAGATTGTCGATCACGGTGACCGCGTAGCCATTGGCGAGCAGCAGATCCGAGACGTGTGAGCCGATGAACCCCGCGCCGCCCGTCACCATCGCGCGCTGCGTCATTCAGCGCTCCCGCGCTTCTGGAGCTCGGACGCATCATCATCGCTTGCGGCATCCGCGGCGCGGAGATCGAAGAGGTAGCGCAGCGCATCGACGACGCCGAGTCCACGGCCATTCGCCGCCGCCGCGCGAAGGCGCACACTCGGCTCGTGCAAAAACTTGTTCATTAAGGCCCTTGAAAAGTGTTCGACCGCCTCGCGATCGCGTGGCGAAAGGTGCTCGAGCTTTCGCAGCGCGTCCGCGAGCTCCGTCGCGCGCATCCGGTCCATCTCCGTGCGAAAGGTGCGCAAAACCGGGACCGCCGCGAGTCCTGCGAGCCATTCCCAATATTTCTCGACCTCGGGCGCGATGAGCGACTCCGCCGCAGGAAGCTCGTCGCGCCGGCGCTCGATGTTCGCCGTCGCCACCGTGCGCAGATCGTCGATGTCGTAGAGAAAGACGTTGCCGAGATTGCCGACGGCGGGCTCGACGTCGCGTGGAACGGCGATGTCGAGAATGCAGAGCGGACGGTCGCCGCGAGCCTTGAGCGAGCCCGCGATCTGCTCGACACCAACGATGGCGTGAGGTGCGGCGGTGGAACAGATCAGGAGATCGACGTCCGCGAGATGCGACCAGCATTCTTCGTAGTGCAACGCCTCCGCCTTGTAGTGCTTTGCCAGCGCTTCGGCGCGCTCGTGCGTTCGGTTGGCGACGATCGCCGTGCGTACACCCTCGTTCACGAGACACTCGAGCGCGAGCTCCGCCATCTCGCCCGCGCCGAGGACCATCGCGTGGCGGCCGGTGAGCGAGCCGAAGATCTTCGACGCGAGCTGCACCGCGGCGGAGCTGGTCGAGGCGGCGCCGCGGGAGATCGCCGTCTCGTTGCGCACACGACCCGCCACCATGAGCGCAGACTGAAAGAGTCGGCTGAGCACCGCCCCCGATGCCGCACGGCTGCGTTCCCACGCGTCGCGCACCTGGCCGTGGATCTGCGCCTCGCCAAGGATCATGGAGTCCATGCCCGACGTGACGCGAAAGAGATGCGAGACGGCGTCGCGATCGCGGCGCACGTAGCCGAAGTGCGAGACGTCCTCTCCACTGAGCGCGGAGAGGTCAGACCAGATCGCGGGGACCGCGTCGCCGTCGCCCTCCACCGCGAAGATCTCGGTGCGATTGCATGTCGACAGGAGCACGACTTCCTTCGCGTCGGCGGCCTCGAGGATGCGACGCGCCGCGACGATCGTGTCACCGGCGCCCACGACGAGCCGCTCGCGCAGTGCGAGCGGCGCCGTCTGGTGGCTCACCCCGCAGACGATCAGCGCCACCGGGCGGCCTCGGTCTCGAGCGTTCCGTTCTCGACGCGCGAACAGAAGTCGCCGTCGATGAGCGCATCGGCGGCACGGTGCCACTCCTGCGCGTCGCCGGCGTCGAGGAGGCGGCGGCGGAGCGTCGCGAGCGCGGCGACGGCGCTGCCGTATCGATCATCGAGGCGTGCCGCCAGCGCATCCCGAATCCGCGCCGCAGCGTTCGGCACGCCACCCGCCGAGATCCCGATCACGAGCTCCCCCGCGCGATGCGTCGCCGTCGTGCGGCAGTTTCCGCGCGCGGGATCGTCGGCGACGTTGACGAGACGGTGGGCGGCATGACCATCGTCGGCCACGCGGCGGTTCACAGCGCGGTCACTGGTCGCGGCGATGACGAGCTGCGCACTGCCGATATCATCTCCCGCGTACGGGCGCTCCTCGAGATGCAGCCGCTCGTGCGCGGCTGCGAGCGCGCGCACGTCGGCGCCGATCTCCGTTGCCACGAGGCGCACGTGGGCGCCGGAGACGAGGAGCGCGCGCGCCTTCCGCGCGGCGACGGCGCCGCCGCCGACGATCAACGCCTCGATCGCGTCGCCGTGCAGCATCAGCGGCAGCTCGCTCACAGGAACTCGCCGGAGCGCGGGCCGATCGAACGGAAGGCGACGTAGAGCATGATCACCGCGACGAAGAGGGTGCTCGACCAGATCGCCGCACGCGCCGCCTGCCACCCCGCGACGACGCGCCCGACCGTGAGCGCCGTGATTGCGGCCCATGCGGTCACGCCCCAGATGACCTTGAGCTGATCGGCATCGCGATAGACGAGCGAGTAGCCGACGGCGAGCGCCGTGCCGAGCGTGAACGCGATCCAGCCGCAGATGATCGCGAGATGGTTCACACGATCCAGCGTCTCGAGCGGAGGGAAGAAGCGGAAGATCGCGCCGAAGCGCCGCGACTTGAGCTCGCGCCGCTCGAGCAGATACATCATCCCCGATGCGGCCGCCGCCGCGAAGGCCGCAAAGCCGAGGAGGCTGAGCGCGATGTGCAGATGGAGCCACAGGCCGCCGGCAACCTTCGCCGTGGGACCGGGAGAGAGCGGCGACGAGAGCGCGCCGATCGTAACGAGCGCCGCGAGCGGTGCGGTGACGAGGGTGAGACTCACCTCGTGCGCGAGCGACTCGACCGCAAGCAGCGTCACCGCGACGACGAACGCCGCGCTCGAGAGCGCCGGCCCGAATCCCGTCAGTGGCGGCTCGCCGAACTGCCACGTGTACGCGAGCAGCGCCACCAGATGGAACGCGACACCAACGAAGAGCAGCGAAATGACGCCGCGCACCGGCGCCGCGATGGGACGGGCGAACGGCGCCGCCGCGAGTCCGGCGGCCGCGATGTAGCACATGATGGCGATGGCGTGTGCGATGACGAGCATGCAGCCGCAAATCTAAGCGAGAAACAAGGGCGTCGTGAGGGATGGCTATAGATGCGAAACGGGGCCGCGCATCTCGCGCTGCCCCGCTCGAACGTGCACCACGGCGCCCGGAAGCGCCGCGGATCAGGGCATGCGCGCCGTGAGACGCGCCTTCGTACCGAGCTTGACAGACGGGTTCTGCTGATCGACGAGGATCAGCGTCGTCCCGTGATCGGTGACCTTCACCACCTGGCCGAGCGCAACGCGCTCTTCGGGCACCATGGCAGTCTCGTCACCACGCCCCTTTACGAGGATACGGCGGCGCGGCTCGAATAGCGTGTACTGATCGCCGACCTTCGCGCCATCCTTGGCCGTGACGTTGATCACGACGTAGCTCTGGACCGTCGGCAGCACGGAGTTCGAGGGAACGAAGACCACCTTCCCTTCGGTACCGAGCATGAGCGGCGCGGGGCGCGCGTCATTGCCGAGTGTGAAGTGGTCGATTGGGATGATCCCCTGTCCCGCTTCGACGTTGCTGTACTGCGTGATGATCCGTACCGTCGACGCGTCGCCGTTCTCGGCGCGCTCGACCTCGACCACACCGGTGGGCTCCATCATCTGCGATCCATCTTCGAGCACGGGGCCCGGCTGGAAAGCGAGATAGCGATCGCCGCGTGCGGGGACGATGTCTTTCGGAAGCGTAATGTAGGCGCGCTCTTCGTTCAGCATGCGCGAGCGCGGCGTCTGCGTCGCGATCCCGGCGATCTCGGCGCTGCCGACGATCGTCCCCTGATCGCTCGGACCATGCAGACGGTCGAGCCAGGGTGCAGCGAAGGTCTCGCCGACACGGACGGCCGGATGCGGAAACTGCGAGGCCGACGCGCCGAAGCGCGAGACCGTCGCGACGCGGCGTGAGGCGGAGAGCGAGAAGACCGTGGCGCCCGACGGGCGGGGCGCTTCGGTGAGCGAGCTGGATGGCATCGGCGACATGCGGTCATCGACGACCGTGGTGACGTCGGTCGACGTGCTGGCTACCGCGTTGCCGGGAAGTTTCAGAACCTCGTTCGGATAGATCCAGTGCGGATCCTCGACGACGTCCGTGTTGATGCGATAGATCTCGGGCCACAGGAACGGATCGTTGAGATATTGGTGAGCGATATCCCAGAGCGTGTCGCCTTTCTTCACCGTGTGCGTCTGCCCGGTGGTCGTCGTGGTTTCCGTGGTGCTCTGCGTCGTCTGCGTAGAGTCCTGCGCCGCGAGGGGCGCTGAGGCGACGATTGATCCGAGAAGCGCCGCGAGCAAACCGCCACGACGGAACGGTACGTTGCGCATGTGTAGACTATCCTGTGTTCACAAGGGAAGAAACTCGCTCGCATGACCAGGCTGTGTCGCTCGACGATGGAGCATCGCGAGCCGCTGCGACCGAGCTACCGGGCTACCCCCAGACGACGCCTGAAAGCGCGCTGGGTAACCGAATACGGCGTGCGGGGTTGGCGACGAACGAAGCGGCGCCAGCGACGAGTGCACCGCCGCGCCCACCAGGATGCCTGGGTCGACCACGCATCGCGGTACCGAACGGCGGCTCGCCCCATCGCCGCTGCGCGTGACATCGCCGTCGCGCTCGCGATGCCCCTCAGTATCGAAGATTCAGTCGAAGCGAGGCAACGGTCGCGGGGCCGCGGGCGCGATTGTACCCCGGATTCCGAATGTATTGGATGTCCGGGCTCACCTGGATGAACCGCCCGAGCTGCGCGCGATAGTACGACTCAAAGATCTGCTCGATGCCATAACTCAACGCTCCATCGCCGAGCAGAAAGCCCGAGCCGCCAGCGGCGAGATATTGGTGGTGCGCCGCACCAAGACCGCTGAGCAGCACCGCGATCGCAAATCGGTCGTTTCGCCTTGACCAGTGTGCGCCACTGAGCTGCGCGCCTCCGCTGAGCTGATGCTCCACCTCAGCAAAGGCAAAGCTTTCCGTCGCCCCGTCGTTCCATCCGGCCCGAAGGAATACGCCGGTCTCTCCCGAGTCCGCGAGCGGCTCCTCCATATTTGCCCCAAAGCCATACTTGATGCGCCCCGGCCTGTCGTCAGCCGCGACGTCCGGCGCCGCGTGCTGTGCAAGTCCAGCTGCGATCGCGTCCGCGTACTTGCCCATGCGGGCATGATTGACGAACGCGAGCAACCGAATGATGGGACCAACCGTTCGCGGAACCAGCGTGAGCTCCACGTTGTCGCCACGCGCGCGGCCGATGTCGGGATCGAACTCGTTCCCGTTTGCCTTCGTCGGCATTTGGAAACTGCCCGCGCGCAGCGCCCATGTCGGTGCCACGTAGCCGATCGCGATGCCATTCGTGTAGCCACGTGTGTCGGCGGCAAAGTCCCACGCGGTGTTCTGGAACAACCCCCAGTTCATGAACTGCGTGCGCGGGGAGCCGGCATATCGGCTGACATCGAAGATGTCGCTCGCGGCGAGCTTACCTCCGATGAGCTCGAGGCGATGCGAAGGAATGGCCTCGGGCATCTGATCGGGCGAGCGGGCGGCTGTGTCGTAGCTCGTGCGTCCGAGCGGAACGACGTAGCGCACGAACGCGCGCGCGACGTACGGCCCGCTTCCGAGATCTGCGCTTCCCTGCCTGATCACATCGCCGTTGGTGAGTCCGCCCAGTCCAACCACCCGGCTGATTCCCGCGCCGCGCACCATCTCCGCGTCCAGATACGCGGAGAATCGCTTCCCTCTCCGAAAGCCCGCGTAGGCGCCGAATGCCTCGCTTAGCTCAGCATCGCCATGGGGGTCGAGGCTATTGGGCCCCTGGTAGGGACTATGGAATGGCGCGAGCTGTTGCCCGATCAGATCGATCTGTGCGCCGAGGAGCGCGACGGCCAAGATGGGAGGAGCGATGACCGGCGAGGAAGCGCTGTCGGTGTGCTGCGCGCATAGCGGAAGCGCAACGCCGATAGCTAGGCAGGCGATCGTTACGGGGAGCGCGCAAGGTCGCAGGCGGGCCACTGGACAGTACATGGCGCGTGATTATAGTATACCAGAGTATAGAATGTCAATCCGTGAACCTCCCGAACTCGCCATGGCTCACAGCATTCGCGAACACACCAAGCTGCTCAACCGCATCAAGCGAATCCGCGGGCAGCTCAATGGCATCGAAAAACTCCTCGAAGCGGAAGGCGATTGCGGCACCGTCCTGCAGACGCTCGCCGCCACACGCGGTGCGCTCAACGGCCTCATGGCCAAGATTCTCGAGGACCACATCCGCTTCCACGTCGTCGATCCGGCACTGGCACGCGACTCCGACCAGGCGCAGGCCGCCGAGCAGCTCGTCGATCTCGTTCACAGCTATCTGAAATAACAACGCTGCACTCGATCTCGATGACCATGCCCCGCGCTGCCACCTAGCACCGATTCGCATGGCACAGCCGATCATCCCCGTTCGCCTCCCCACCGGGAGCGACGCGCCGCACGGGCAGCCGATCGCTCCGCCCACGCCGCGGTGGGTCGACGCGCTCATGCTCTGCTTCGTAGCCGCCGTCGCGTACGGGATCATGCGCGCAGCGGCCGAGTGGCGTGCGCCGCTCTCGCCCAACGTGCAAGTGAGCCTCTCGGCGCGGCTGCTTCCCTACTATGCCGGGCTTTCCACGCTCCGCATGACGATCGCGTACGTAATCTCGCTCGCCTTCAGTCTCGCATACGCGCGCATCGCCGCCGGAAGCCGCGCGGCGGAGCGATTCATGCTCCCGCTGCTCGACATCCTGCAGAGCATTCCGATCCTGTCGTTCATGCCCGGCGTGGTGCTCGGACTCGCCGCGCTCTTTCCCGGGCGCACGCTTGGACTGGAGCTCGCGGCGATCATCCTGATCTTCACGAGCCAGGCGTGGAATCTCGCCTTCAGCTTTCATCAGTCGCTGCTCACGATCCCGCGAGAGCTCAGCGATGCCGCCACCGTGTACCGACTCGGCTTCTGGCGCCGCTTCACGCGACTCGAGCTTCCGTTCGGCGCCATCTCCCTCATCGCGAACAGCATGATGAGCTGGGCCGGCGGATGGTTCTTTCTCATGGCGTCCGAACAGTTCACGCTCGGATCGAGCAACCTGCGTCTCCCGGGACTGGGTTCGTATCTCGCGGCGGCCGCAGACGCGGGCGACACGCACGCACTTGTGCTCGGGCTCGCCACGCTGATCCTCGTCATCGTCGCGCTCGACCAGCTGCTCTGGCGCCCGCTCGTCGCGTGGTCGGACCGCTTCAAGCTCGAGCAGTCGGGCGGCGACGCGCCGCAATCGCGCCTCCTCAATGCGCTGCGCGGGTCGATGATGCTCGTGTGGATAGGCGATCATGTGACCCATCCCCTCGGACGCGCACTCGATCGCAGGCTTGGCTCCGTTGGGCGCGCAGACCGCCGCGATCGCGCACCGGTGCGCAATCGCCCCTCGCGCATCGCGCGATGGGCACCGCTGGTCGTTCTGCTCGCGCTCGTGCTCTGGGGCGCCGTCGCAACGATCGACGTGCTCGCGGGGCTTGGCTGGCGCGATTGGTGTCTCGTCGCGCTCAGCGCCGGCGCGACCTTTCTGCGCACGACGATCGCGCTCGTGCTCGCTGCGGCGTGGACGATCCCGGTCGGCGTCGCGATCGGGATGAACCCGCGCTGGGCGCGGCGCGCGCAGCCGCTCGTGCAGATCACCGCGTCCGTGCCCGCCACCGCCGTATTCCCCGTGCTGCTGCTCGCTCTCCTCGCACTCCCGGGAGGGCTCAACATCGCCGCCGTGGCGCTCATGCTGCTCGGCACGCAGTGGTATGTACTCTTCAACGTCATCGCGGGCGCGATGGCCATACCGTCCGATCTGCGCGAGGTCGCGTCCAACTATCGCGTGACCGGATGGCGCCGGTGGAAGACGCTCATTCTCCCCGCGATCTTTCCGTACCTCGTGACGGGGATGATCACCGCGACGGGCGGCGCATGGAACGCCAGCATCGTCTCCGAATACGTAACCTTCGCTGGGCGCAAGGAAAGCACGATCGGGCTGGGCTCGCTGATCGCGCAGGCCGCGGAGCGAAGCGATTTCCGCCTGCTGCTGGCGGGAACGCTCGTGATGGCTGCGATCGTCATCGCGTGCAACCGGCTCGTGTGGAGGAAACTCTACACGCTCGCCGAAGCGCGCTATCGACTCGACTAGGGATACTCAATGAGCGGACGCGCATGAGTGATAGCAATACGATCGTGGCGATGCCGTCGATGACGGCGAACGCGCTGCTCGGTGCGCGCGACGTGATGAAATACTTCGGCGACGATCGTCGCCCCGTGCTCGAACACGTTTCGGTGGAGCTGCACGAGGGCGAGTTCGTCGCACTACTCGGTCCTTCCGGCTCCGGGAAGTCGACGTTGCTGCGCATCCTCGCCGGTCTGATGGATCCGTCGAGCGGCGAGGTGCTGGTGCACGGCGAGCCGCTCGACGGACCGAATCCGAACGTCGCCATCGTCTTTCAGAGCTTCGCGCTCTTTCCATGGCTCGACGTGCTCCAGAACGTGGAGCTCGGGCTGCTCGCGATGGATGTGCCGGAAGAGGAGCGTCGACTGCGCGCGACGAAGGCCATCGATCTCATCGGACTCGACGGATTCGAGGAAGCCTTTCCGAAGGAGCTCTCCGGCGGCATGAAACAGCGCGTGGGCTTCGCGCGCGCGCTCGTCGTCCAGCCCGAGGTGCTGTTCATGGACGAGCCGTTCTCCGCACTCGATGTGCTGACAGCGGAGAATCTGCGTACGGAGCTGCAGGATCTCTGGCTCGCCAAGACGATGCCGACGAAGGCGGTCGTCATGGTCACGCACAACATCGACGAGGCGGTGTCGCTCGCGGACCGCATTCTCGTGTTCGGCGCGAATCCGGGGCACATCCGCGTGGAGCTCAAGGGGCTGTCGCCCACGGATCGTACATCAAAAGGCGCAGCGCGCTCGCGGCTCGTGGAGCTCATCTACCGCATCATGACGAATCCGGAGGAGGACGCGGTCGCGATCGTCGAGCAGAGCCTGCAGGGGCGCGCGCGACCCGCGGCATCGACGCGAGGGAGGCGGCGCGGGGTGACGACGCACGCTCGGCGCTACCAGGTGCTCCCCGATGTGAGCATCGACGACCTGACGGGACTCGTGCAATACCTCGGCGGCATCGGCGGCAATGCGGCAGTGCAGGATCTCTCGCGCGACCTGCAGATGCGCGCCGACGATCTCCTCGCGATCGTGGAAGCGACCGACCTGCTCGGCTTTGGCGACCTGCAGGAGCGACAGGTCGTGCTCACGCCGATCGGCACGCGCTTCGCCGATGCGGAGACGGATGAAGAGAAGGCGATCTTTCGCTCGCAGGCGCTCGACCACATCGCGCTGATCCACAACATCGTGCGCGACCTCGAGTCAGCGCCGTCGCACACGATCGAGGCCGAGCGCGTGATCGATGAGCTCGAGCACAGCTTCAGCGGCGAGGAGGCGCGCCGCCAGTTCGAGACGGCAGTGGATTGGGGGCGCTACGCGGAGCTGTTCACGTACGACGACTCATCGGGCGAGCTCACGCTCGACGAGGAGCATCGCCCGGGGAGGTGAGCGCATCAGTCGCCGGGCGGATCGCTAAAGCAGAAAGATGTCCGCGAGCACACCCGCGGCCCCGAGCATCGCAATCACGGTGATCAACCTCGCGGTTCGACGCGTCAATGCAGCGTCATGCCCGAAGCGGGCGATGAGCGGCAGATCGACGACCGCGCTCGTGATCGTCGCGATGATCGCGCTGGTGCCGGCGATGCGCGCAGTCAGCGTGCCCGCCGCAGCCAGATTCGCCGCCGACGCCACCGTGCTCGCACTGGAGACGACGCCGCCCGCGACGCTGACGACGTACAATCCCGCCTCGCCTAGTAGCCGCTGGGCGAGCGTTGCCGCGATCTGCAGCCCGAGAAAGATCAACCCGAACTTGAGCGCCGAGGCCAGCGAGAATGGAGACTTCTGCATCACCGCACTTACCGTGTGCACGCCCGCGTCGCCGGATACCCCCACTGCCGTTGCCTTCGCGGCATCCAGCCTCGAGCGGCGATGAGCCCAGAGCGCCGCGATCACGGTTCCAGCGAGCATCAATGCGAGCGACGCGGACCCGCTCGCGAAGGCTTCCGGCGCGAGCAGTCCGAGGATGATCCCGTTTCGCACCAGCATCGCCGCCGTGGCGAGCACGATCCCGCGGTATGCCGAGTCGCGGAGCGCGCCGTCACTCTCGCGCACCCGAGTCGCGAGCTCGGTCACCGTGACGGTGCTATTGATGAATCCGCCGAGAAAGCCCGTGAGCTCGATCCCGCGCGCACCGTACAGATTGAGCAGGATGTAGTTCACGAAGCCGAGCGATGCGATGAGCACGACGGACACCCAGGCGGCGCGCGGATCGATGAGGCTCCATCGATCGACGGTTCCTATGGGGAGCACCGGATAGATCACGAACGCCAGAATCGCGAGCAGCACGGCCGAGCGGAGCTCGGATTCGCTCAGCGTGTGGCTGAAGCCGGCGAGTGGCTCCTTCCACGCGAGCAGCGCGGCAGTGCCGACGCCGAGTAGCGTCGGCGTGAAGGTGTGACCCTGTCCGGCGAACACGCCCGCGAAGCCGATGACGAACAACGCTGCAGAGGTCGTGATCTCAGCGCCCTCACCGGTACGAATCGCCTCGAAGTTGAGGAGCACCACAAGAATCCCGAGCAGACCGAGTGCGAGCAGCGCGAACGGCTCACCGATCAGACCACCGGCTGCCCCCAGAAGCGCTGCGAAGGCAAAGGTGCGCAGCCCGGCTTCCTTGCGGCGACGCTCACGCTCGATGCCGACGAACAGACCGATCGCAAGGGCGAGCGACAGGCGCGCGAGCGTCGGCGCGTACGGGAGCACGGACGATTCGGGATTCACCCGCACGCCCATCGGCGACGCGAGACGCGCGCGAACACGTCTCCGTGCGCGCGCGCTCGCCTCATTTCTCCGCCGATTGGCGGATCGCTAGAACGGCAGGTCGTCGTCTTCGGTATCCAGATTGCCGCGGAAGTCCTCGAAGTCGCCAGCCGCCGGCGCCGCCGTGCCCGCGCCCGCCCCGCGTGACCCGCTCGCAGCCGCACGCGGACGCGAGCTCGATGAGTCGCCCTCGAAGCTGTCGCTGCCACCCGCCTTCCCGCTGAGCATGATTAGCTCACGCACATTGATCTCGGTGGTGTAGCGTGTCTGGTTCTCCTTGTCCTGCCACTGCCGGTACTCGATGCGCCCCTCGACATAGATCTTGTCGCCCTTCTTCAGGTAGCGCTCGACGATGTCCGCCAGCGTGGACGCCTTGCTGTTCCAGACGACGCAGCGATGCCACTCCGTCTTCTCCTGCTTGTCCCCGCTCGGACCGCTCCAGCTGCGGCTGGTGGCCAGGGAGAACGTGGCGACGCGATTGCCGCCGGTGGTGGACCGGACCTCGGGATCGGCGCCGAGATTACCGATCAGGGTGACCTTGTTCAGGCTGCGACTCATATGGATCTCCTGGCAGTTGGCGAGTGACCTCGCCGGACAGAGTATAGAGCGAATGCGACCGGCGCGCCAACGGACCGGCGCGGCCATTTCCCTTCTATTGCATACCCCCCCGGACTCACATGGGTGCGGCAGGAACGAGGTCGAGCCGCAGCACGAGCGCGTCCTCCTTCGGGCGACGGTAGTACTCCTTCCGGCGTCCGACCTCGAGGAAGCCGCGAGAGCCGTACAGCGCGCGTGCAGCAACATTCGAATCGCGCACCTCGAGATAGAGGGAGTCCACCTTCGCCTTCCGCACGGCAGCGATCGCTCCGTCGAGTAGCTTCGCACCGATGCCGTGACGACGCGCCTCGCCCGCTACCGCGAGATTCCCGATCTCCCCCTCGTCGAGCACGAACCACGCGACGACGTA
>JALYSW010000430.1 GCA_030854615.1 Gemmatimonadota bacterium | reverse complement strand
CCGACAGCATCCGGCACTGAATGGACGGCGCTCGTACAGCTGAACAGGACTCCAAGTGCGCTCATCGTCCAAATCACTTTCATGGCTATGCCTCAACGGGACCGGATGTATTTCGTCGCGTGCGTGCGCCAACGGGACGACCTTGGCTGACATCGCTTACCCCTCTCTAAAGCACCGGATATGCCAGTGTGGAAATACGCAACGCGTATGATTCTAAACTCAATGGGGGCAATATGTTATCGCCATCGAACACTCTGTCCCGAGAGCAGCTGTTTGGGATAGAAACTGGGCCAAACGAGCCAATGATATGGGTGAAATGCCTCACCGAGATCGGCGGGTCACCGATGGTCGACTTAGAGCCGACTCCTCCTTTGCGAAGCGCGCGCAAAAAAACCGGGACACTCGACGATCGAGTGTCCCGGTCTGCTGCCTCTGCAAACAGCGCGGCGCTTACCGATCAGGCGCCGCTTCGCACGTGAAGCCGGAAGGTGCCCGGGTTGAAGTCAGCCACCGACGGACCCGTCGAGAAACCGCCAGTCACGTTAACCGTGTACGTGCCCGGCTGCAACGTCGCCGAGACGTACGAGCAGCGTGAGCCCGGGAAGGTCATCAGCCCGGTTGCGGATGATGTGTTGTCGTTCGTGCCCACCACCGCGCTCGCAGAGTTGAGCACCGTGATGAGCGTGTTCATCTCGAGCGCAAAGCCGCACGAGCCGATCGCCCCCGAGGTTTCGAAGGTGTACAGGCCTGCGGTCGGGATCGCCACCTGATACGAGATGACGTTGTTCTGCGTCGCGCTCTGGCCATAGACCCAGCCGTTCACGAACACTCGCCCAGTCACACCGATCTGCTCCACGGGAAGTCCAATCGGAATTGACGCGTCGACGGAGCCGTTCGACGACACGGTGACAGGGGTCGGCACACCGCCGCCGTTCGCCCATCCATAGCGGCGCCCCGGGAAGCCGATGATGCCATCGCCGTTCTCATCCTGCCCTGCGACGACGTAGTAGGAGCCGGCGGAGAGGCCGTCGAGCTTGTAGGAGAGATCCGCATCCGCCTTCACCGTCTTCACCACTGCCCCTGTCGTCGCATCGATCGCTTCGACGTAGACATCCATCGTCGGTCCATGCGTGCCGGTGACCGCGTTGTACGCATCGACGCGCCCGTAGCCGGTGCGCGTGTCGAAGCCCGGCGGCCCGATGTCGACTGCGGTGCTCGTGAGACGGTCGCGCAGCTGCGGGCCGGTCAGCCCCGGATTCGCCGCGAGCACGAGCGCCGCCACACCGGAGACGTGCGGCGCCGCCATCGACGTGCCCGTGTAGTAGGCATACGCGGGGCCTATCGCATCGCCATTGCCCAAATCATCGAAGAAGTTCCAGACCGTCGACAGAATACCGCTCGACCCGTACGCAGCGGTTCTCGGCACATCGAAACGAAAATCGCCGCCGGGCGCGGAGAGCGAGACGAACGCATTCGTCGATGAGTAGCTCGTGAGCTGGCCATCGGGGCCGAGTGCGGCGACCGAGAGCACGCTCGGATACGATGCGGGAAAGTTCGGCTGCGACGTCGCGTCGTTGCCCGCCGATGCGATGATCACGGAGCCGGCGTTGATCGCAGCTGCGACTGCCGCGCCGAGCGTGGAGTCGCTGGGACCGCCGAGGCTCATGTTGATGATCGGAGCGCGATTGGGCGCGACGACGGGATTGCCGCCGGCGCCTTCCGCCGGAAGACCGGCTGCGTAGAGAATGGCCTGCGCGATGTCGAAGTCGTAGCCGGAGCCATCGATGCCGAGCGCGCGGATCATGCGGATGCGCACGTTCCAGTTCACGCCAGTGACGTTGTTGCCGGCGTTGTTCGTCGCGCCGATGGTGCCGGAGACGTGGAGCCCATGATTCGCGATGTTCTCGGGCGCGTAGCAACCGTTCGCGTTGTCGGCGACGACGGCGATTGGCATCGTCGGATCGGGATCGGGGCCTGGCGTCGCATCACCGTCGAAGCGATAGATGTCGGGGCCACCGTCGCAGCGCGGATAGGGACCGCCGGCGGTCGCGGAATCGTCCTCGACGAAGTCGTAGCCGCCCGCCATGTCGAGATTTGGCACGAGATCGGGGTGTTGATTGATCCCGTCATCAATGACAGCGACGGTGACCGCGGCGGCGCCGGTGTCGGGGATGGCCCATGTGCGCGGTGCGTCGATCATGTTGTAATGCCAATATTGAATCCGGCTCCCTCCCGCGCCGGCGAAGCGCAGTCCCTCGGCGCCCGGCGTCGTGGATGTGCGTGCGTCGCGGATCTGGCTCATCATCGCCTGCGTGAGCTTGACCTTCGACTCCGGTCCGCGACTCATCAGTCGATCGAGGCTCACCGACGCGATGGCGGGATCGGCGCGAAGCGCGCTCATGACCGCATCGCGCGTCGCTTCGTCGCGCACGCGAAGGCGCGCGGCGCCGATCGTCGGCGAGACATCGGTGACCACGAACATGGATGCGGCGGGCTGCGCGGCGAGACGTGCGCGGATGGTCGTGCCTACTTCACGTGCATCGGCGATCGAGCGAACGGACATCGCGCTCGCGCGTCCGCCGCTCAGCGCCTCATTGCGATAAACGACGTTGATGCGCGGATTCTTGTTACGGAACGTCGAGATGCTCGCGAGCGGGGCGCGAGTGCGCGCACCGACGAAGCTCTCCGCGGGGATGCGTGCCTCACCCGGATTGATCGTCACGTGTCCGGAGATACTGCGCGACGAGTTGTGCGTGGAGTCCGAGCAGGCGGTCGCGACGCTGAACGCACCGGCGATGACGATTACTCGCGCAAGCGAACGAGAGAGGGCGGCCATCTAAGCCTCGGGACGACAGGAAATGGACGAGCGGATGGAGCGGCTCGTCGGCCATTGGGCGGGCGCCCAATTTGACGCCGGAACGATGTATCCTCGACAGCGATCCGGCAAGCGAGATGACGCGGCGTGTCATGGCTGGCGTGCGCCTTGCTTGCGAAAGTGTGCATATTTCCGGATTGCATGCACGATCAACCATTGCGAGCGAGGATGTTCACTCATGGCAACGCGGAAGACGAGCACTCGGAAGAAAGGCACACGGAAATACGGCAAGGCGGCGGGCAAGAGTGTGGAGCGCGCGATGAAGAAGCGCAGCAAGGGGACGCTGCGTAGCGGGAAAGGGGGAAAGGGCGAGAAGGTGACGAGCAGGAAGCAGGCGATCGCGATCGGGCTGTCCGAGGCGCGGAAGAAGGGCGCAAAGGTGCCCGCGAAGCGAAAGACAACGAGCGGGCGAAAGAAGACGGCGCCGAAGCGAAAGTAGAGCGTTTGATGCAAAGGGCCGCGACGTGTGTGCGTCGCGGCCCTTCGTGCCCAGAGGAGATTGTATTCGCGGAGTCCGGTACACGCGCTATGTTCGATGGATACCTCAGCGGACCCTGCGATGACTCTCCAATCAATGACCCGGTGTGCAGCGATGGTTGCGCTCATGGCGGGCGCGTCACGAATGGCGGCACAGGCGCCGGCGGCCAAATCCGGGTCGATCGGGATCATGGGCGGCGCGACGTTCCCTCGCGGCTCCGACTTCACGGCCATCTCGAAGACCGGCTGGAACGCTGGGGCGCTCATTCGACTCGGCGTGCCCGCCTTTCCGCTGAGCTTTCGCATCGATGGGCAATGGCACCAGATCGCGGGGAAGTCGACAGTGAAGCCGGATGTCGGGGGATACCAAACCGATTTGCGCATTATCGATGGTACGGCCGACTTCGAGTGGGCCGTCGGCGGAGCGTCGGCGTCGAACTTTTATCTCATTGGCGGCGGTGGCCTCTACGGACTCCGAGGCAAGACGTTCGTGACGCCAGGAAACACGTCGGGCTCAACCGAGTCGACCGTCACCGAAAGCGCGACGAAGTTCGGATGGAACGCAGGCGCGGGCTTCCGCTTCCGGATGGCCACCTACGGTCTGTTCATCGAGGCGCGGTATCACTCGGTGAGTGGCGGGCACTCGGTCGACGGATCGTCGAGCACGAAGGCGCTGCACTTCATCCCGCTGGATATCGGGATCACGTTGTAGCGCGGTGTCG
>JALYSW010000427.1 GCA_030854615.1 Gemmatimonadota bacterium | reverse complement strand
GCCCACGACCAAGAGTTTCCTGATGCGAGCACTGCGAATGCGCTACCAACTGCTGGTGTTGACGGTCGGGATCCTCTTCCCGGCGGTCGTGAACGCACAGCAGTCAGATTCGATCAAGGCCGATAGCGCGGCCCAGCAACAGGCATACGAGGCGCGGCGAGGGACGCTGGTCAAGGAGCTGCAGGACACGCAGGACAAGCTCGGCGATCTCCGCAGTCAGCGTGTTCGACTCGAGGCGCGCATCGAGAACGTGCTCGCCGAGACGATGCAGAAACGCACGCAGCAGCTGCTGGTGAGCAAGGAACAGACAGCGCTCCTGCAGCTCGATGGCGTGCTTGCGAACGCGCAGGACAACATGGTCGCGCAGCGCGATCGCATGCGTGCGCTCGGCGACGCGGTGCGTCGTCGTGCAGGCGCGGTGCTCGTCGTCACGCTGCGCGCCGACTCCGCCGCTCCGGGCTCGCTCGGTGACGCGTCCCTCCAGATCGACAACGTGGTCGCGTCGACGCGCACGTACACACCAACGCTCGCGGCCGCGCTCGCGACCGGCGCCGTCGATCCGCTCTACCGCTCCGAGGTTCTGCCGAGCACGCACACGGTGGAGCTCAAGCTCACGCTCGCGGGGCAGCAGCTGATGCTGGGGATCAACGTCAACACGCTTACCGAAACGGTGACGTACGTCGAGTTCACGGTGCGCAACGGGCAGCTCGTTCCGAAGACCTGGACGAGCCGCGGGACTACGCCGTTCTGATTCTTTCGAGAGTGATGCGCGCACTGCCGGCTCTTGCCGCGGTGATGCTGGTGATGCCGCTCGCGGCGCAGCAGCCCACCGACACGTCCGCGAAGGCGCCCGCACCGGCAGCGCTCGTGCCGCTGATCGTGCAGCCGTCGCCCGACCAGGCGCGCGGCTTCGACGCCGAGCTGCGCATGGCGCTCTTCGACGTATCGACGGACCATCCGCTGAGCGCTCTCGATCGCCTCGAGTGGCTGCGCTCGTCCCCGCTCGCCGGCTCGGGCGCGGCAACGCCGGGACTGCGCGCGCACGAGGATCTGCTCTTTCTGCTCGCCGAGTCGTATTACCGACTTGGCATGCGCGACGCGTTCCGGAAGACGGCGGCGTCGCTCGATTCGGCCGCTCCTGCGGGGCGCTATACGGGGGTGATTGCGGCGCAGCGGATGCTCGACGCGTATTCCCGCGGCGACTACGCGCGTGTGCGCACGCTCGCGGCGGCGAAGACGTCGGGTGATCGCGGGCTGATCTCGCTCGTCGCCGGGCTCGCGGCCGTGCAGAGCAGGGACTTCAGCGCGGCGCACGCGGCCTTCGCGCAGGCATCCGCCTCGGGCGGCCAGTTCGCACTCTATGCGCAGTACATGGATGCACTCGCGACGGTCGCGAGCGACAGCACGAAGGGCGCGGCGGCACTCACGGCGCTGCAGGCGTTGAGCGAGGGGCAGCGCGGGGCGTTCGCCGATCAGGTGCGACTCAGCGCCGCGCAGACAGCGCTCGGCGCCGGCCAGTTCGCCGCCGCGGCATCGCTGGCGGATGGAGTTCCCGCCACGAGCGGTGCAGGTGCGCAGGCGGTGCTGACGAAGGCATGGGCGCTCTACCGTGGTGGCAATGCAGCCGGAGCGGCCACGGCCTTCCACGACTTCGCGACGCGCTATCCCCAGCTTCCGGAGCGGGACGAGGCACGCCTCATGGCGGGGCAGATCTTGCTCGAAAGCGGAAAGAGCGATTCTGCCGAGAAATATTTTCAGGGGATCGCCGACTCGATCAACGGCGAGCTCGGCGCACTGCAGGCGCGCGCCGCCACCGCGATGACGGACGCGAGTCGCGCGCTCGTGAACGCGCGCGTCGCAGGATCCGTGTTCATCGCGAACGCGGGCCCCGGCAAGGTCATCTCGCTCCCCGATGATGCGGGTGCCGAGAAGGCGCGCATCGCGGCGGCGTTCGCGGGGACGCGGGATTCCGCGATCGGCGCTTCCCAGCCGCAGATTCTCACCAACCTCGGCGTCGCCGAGCGGGTGGATTCGGCGGCGGGCGCGGACTTTCCGGTGCGCGTGGTCTTCGCGCCGCGGCTCGATGCGCAGACGCCGGGGCTCTACGCCGATCGCACGCAGGCAGTGCTTGCCACCGACATTCATCTCGCGCTCGCGTCGTATCGGCTCGAGGAGCAGATCGATGCGCAAAAGACGAAGATCGCGGCGCTCGAGAATCTCCAGCGCCTGATCGTCGAAGGGGACAGCGGGCTGGCGGACAACGCGAAGCAGATCGCCATCACGCAGGACTCGCTGGAGCGCATGAAGGGCGTGCTCGAGAATACCCGGGAAAAGGTGCGCAACGCGCTTCGCCAGCAGATCACGGCCACGCGGCAAGTCGCCGCGCTGAACATTCAGCAGCTGGACAGCACGAAGGCATCGCTCGGCGCGAATGCGAAGGGGCCAGAGATCGATGCGCTCGACATGGAGAAGCGGACGGCGGCCGTGTACAGCGCGATTGCGGATGACGTCGAGCGGGGCCTCGAGGCGGCCCTCGACCATCACCCTGCGTTCGTGCTCCGCGACTCGCTGGTGGTGCGGCTGGCGCGCGCACACGCGCTGCACGACACGACGGGGGCCGTGCTGAGCGCGGACTCGCTTCTCGTCGCGAACGAGCTGACCGCGCAGCGTGGCAAGGAGTCGAACGCCGTGATCGCGATGCGCAGCGAGGTTGCGGGTGCGACCACGCAGCGTGCGGCCGCCGAGGGCGCGCTGGTCGCGCTGGTGGATGAGGAGCTGCGTGCGCGCGCCACAGGGCTCGTCGCGCGGCTGTCGC
>JALYSW010000346.1 GCA_030854615.1 Gemmatimonadota bacterium | reverse complement strand
GCGTCATGACGCGCGCCGCCGAGGATCTGCGCTGGGCCGCCGTCGTTGCGCGGGACGGCAGCCGCAATGGCGAATTCGTCTACGCGGTCGCGACCACGGGCGTGTACTGCAAGCCGAGCTGCGCGTCGCGTCGTGCGCTGCGCAAGAACGTTTCCTTCTTCGCGGACGCTGATGCCGCAGAGCACGCAGGCTTCCGCGCGTGCCTTCGCTGCGAGCCGCGCGCCTCCGAGTCAGGATCGGCGCGCGTCATCGCGAAGGCGCGTGCGTACATCGAGGCACATCTCGGCGAGCCGCATACCCTCGCGGACATCGCGCGCGCAGCAGCGATGAGCGCGACGCATCTCCAGCGCACCTTCAAGCGCATCGTCGGCGTGTCGCCGCGCCAGTACGCGGCCGCACTGCGCGGAGACAGACTCAAGTCGAGCCTCCGTGCCGGCGCGACCGTGAGTCGCGCGACGTACGATGCCGGCTACGGCGCCAGCAGCCGCGCGTACGACGCGGCCGCGAGCCAGCTCGGGATGACGCCGGGCGCCTATCGCCGCGGCGGCGAAGGGGTGCACATCCGCTACACGACGGCAGCAACCGCGGTCGGACGACTCCTCGTCGCCGCCACCGACCGCGGCGTCTGCGCCGTCACCCTCGGCGACGACGACGCCACACTCGAAAATGCCTTGACTTCAGAATATCCTCGCGCCGCGCGCACGCGGCTGCGCGGCGGCAAGGGCAACGACGATCTCCGCGGCTGGGTGGCTGCGATCGCCGCGCATCTCGAAGGGAGCGACATCGAGCTCGCGATGCCACTCGACATCGCCGGCACTCGGTTTCAGCAGCGCGTGTGGAGCGCGCTGCAGCGCATTCCCTATGGCGAGACGCGCTCCTACTCCCAGGTCGCCGCGTCGATCAAGGCGCCAGCGGCCGTCCGCGCCGTCGCGAGCGCGTGCGCGAACAACCGGGTCTCCATCGTGATCCCCTGCCACCGCGTCGTGCGGCAGGGCGGCGCCCTCGGCGGCTACCGGTGGGGGCTCGACCGAAAGGAGCGGCTGCTCACCCGCGAGCACGCCTTCGCGGCGAAGCGGGTGAGCTGAGCGAGCCACCGGCGCCGCTCATCGTCCCGGCGCCCACGACGAGAGCGTGCGCGCTTCCTGCACGCGCCTCGCCGCATCGATGCGCGGCCCGTGCGCCGAGAGGAGATCGCTGCGCGAGAGGATTCCGACGAGCCGGTAGGGGGCCTCGCGCTCCACAACCGGCAGCCGTCCGACTTTCTCGTTCACCATCTGGTCGGCGGCGTCGCGCAGCGTGTTGTCCTCGAAGACGACGATCGGCGCGCGCCGGATCATCTGCTGCACCGGCTCCGTCGCGTCGCGCGCCGGATCGAACAGCTCCTTTCGCATCAACATGCCGAGCACTCGCCCGCTGTCGCTGAGCACGGGGAACCCCTGGTGCGTTGCGTTCGCAGGCACATTCGCGATCGAGGTGCGCGCCTCGGCGATCGTGTCCGTCGCGCGCACCGTCACGACGTCGCGCGTCGCCACGTCGCGCACCAGAACCTGGCTGAGGAAGTCGACGGCATAGTCGGTGCGCAGACTCGCGCCGCGCCGTGCCAGCTTCTCCGTCATGATCGAGTGTCGATTGAGGAGCAGCGCGACGAGGTACGACGCGGTGCATCCAGCGAGAAGCGGAAGGAGCCCGAGCGGCTGTCGCGTGGTCTCGAAGGCGAACACCACGGACGTGAGCAGCGCGTGCGAGGTGCCCGCGAAGATCGCCGCCATCCCGACGAGTCCCGCCACGTGCGCGTCGACCCCGAGCCACGGGGCGAGCGCTGCGCACTGCTCGCCGATCCACGCGCCGAGCCCCGCGCCGATCGTGAACAGCGGTGCGAGCGTGCCGCCCGACGTGCCGCTGCCGAGGTAGACCGACCACGAGATGAACTTGAGCACGACCAGTACGAGCAGCGCGGGCCCGACAATCGCCCCCGACAGGAGATCGGTGATGTTCTCGTAGCCGACGCCGAGCGTGCGTGGCGAGAAGATGCCGACGACGCCGACGACGACGGCGCCGAAGGCAGGAAACCACATCCAGTGAATATGCAGATGCTCGCCCGCCTTCTCGAAGAAATCCTCGATCCCGTAGCAGAACTTGGTGATGCCGGCGGCGCACACGCCGATGAACAATCCGAGCACGGCGTACGCGGCGAGCGCCAGCCCGCTCGGCTGCGCGAGCGGCGCGATGGCGAAGATCGGCGCAGTGCCGGTGAAGGCGGCGCGAATCGCGGTCGCGACGGCGGCGGCGAGGGCGACCGGAATGAGGGAACGCGGTCGATATTCGAAGAGCAGCAGCTCGACGGCGAGGAGGACCGCACTCACCGGGCTTCCGAAAGTCGCCGCCATACCAGCGGCTGCGCCGGCGGAGAGAAGCGTCTTTCGCTCGTCGGCCGTGATGTGGACGACCTGACCCACGAGCGAGCCGAGCGCTCCACCCGTCGCGATGATCGGACCTTCGGCGCCGAACGGACCGCCGGTACCGATCGCGATTGCGGCGGAGATCGGCTTGAGGAAGAGGACACGCAGCGGGATGCGGCTCTCTCCGTAGAGCACGCGCTCCATCACTTCCGGAATTCCGTGTCCGCGGATCGCCGCCGATCCGTAGCGCGCCATCAGCCCGACGATGATCGCGCCGCCGACGGGAATCGCGACAATGAGCAGCGGGTTGTGCGTGCCGAAGCGCGGCGCCGTGAATGCCGTGGACAGGCGACCGTAGAAGGTAGCGTTCGTGACGAGCCCGATCAGGTGTATGAGCAGCTGTGCTGCGAGCCCGGCGCCGATCGCCACCATGATCGCCGCGGCGCAGATGCCGATCGTGCGCCGGTCGACGACCGAATACTCGGGCGGCGCACGGAAGGCGGTGGGAAGCTCGGCGGTGTTCCGCATCACATCCTCGAGCCCCGGCGCCACCGGAACCGCTCCGGGCTCGATGGGTAGCTCTTTATCGGACGGGTTAGTCACGCGGCAGGCTCCTTGCCGCGACGTGCGTGCAATTCTGCGAATCGTGCATTGTCATTGCCGGAGGTCAAATTGAATGAAGCGCGATCCGTTCCGTTCGTGCCCCTCGTGTCCTAAATCGTCCCCTGTCGGGGCCGAACCATGAATATTATCATTGGCACTCGATGATCGCCTGGAGTGCGCCTCCGCTCGGCATCCGCGTGTCCTCACATTCCGACAAACCCCGCGCCTCATGAGCGTACGGCCACTAGTTGCGGAACCCCCCAGCGCCACCGCGCGTCCGATCCCGGTTGCGCCCCGTGCGAAAGCTGCGCGACGAGCCGAGGGGATGCGCGTGTATCGTGCGCTGCGCGATGCTATCAACGAGGGGCGCCTCGCACCAGACACGCGGCTGATCGAAGACCAGCTGGCCGTGCAGTTCCGCGTGAGCCGGACGCCAATTCGAGATGCGATTCAGCGACTGCAGCAGGAAGGATACGTCGTCACGCCCGATGGCTTTCGCCACGCACGCCCGGTCGTCGCGCCGCTGGTGGACAGCGACGCGGACGAGCTCTGCTCGCTGGTCGCGCTGCACGAGGGGCACGCGGCCGCTGCGGCGGCGCAGCTGGCCACGCACCGGCGCCTCGAGCTCGTGGCCGAGCTGATGGCGCTCAACGAGGCGATGCGCCGGGAGGGAGCATCGGCGTCGCCGTCGCACGATCGTCTCCGCGATCTCGATGCCGCGTTCCATCACGCGTGCACGCATGCCGGGGCAGGTCCGCGTCTGCTCGCGCTGCTCGACGTCATCAAGCCGCAGGCCGAGCGATACAACCGCGTATACGCGACGCTGCTGCTGCCGAAGCGCATCGCGGATGCGGCCGCCGAGCACGATGCGATCGTGCGCGCGTTGCGCGCGGGCGATCCCGAGGCGGCTCGTCGCGCGGTGGAGACGAACTACGGTCATGGCGCGGCCGAGCTGACGCACGCGATCGATGCGCCGCCAGTGCACGATGAGACCGCTGGCGGGCGACGCCCCGCAGCGCTGACGCTCGCGAAAAAGCGGAGCGGCAGCCGGTAACAGCCGTTGCCGGGCTGCTCGCCGGCGGCGGCGGCGACATCGCGGAACGCGCGCCCGTCGTTACCGTTGCAGAAAGGACACTGCGTGCTCTTCGACGGCCTCAGATGTCGGCCGCCGGCATCTCCATCGGACGCGCACGGTGCAACAGCAGCCAGTCCCCGTGCTCGGCCAGCGCTTCGCAGCCGAGGTCAAAAAGCACGCGCTTGCCTTCTTCGGCGTCGGGACTCTGTGCCGCGCGGTCGAGCGCTTCGTCCGCGGCGCGGAAGAGCTCCTCCATTCGGCGATACTGTTTCTCGTGCTCGCCGAAGGCGCGCACGTTCGCGTACGCATGCGCGAAGGTGCCAATGAGCGCGCTGATGCCGATCGCCGCGAGCATCCACTCGAATGGCGAAGGAGTCATCGCGAGCGCGGGCTCGTACGCGCTGATTCGAGGGCCCTGCTCGACGAGCAGCCAGTAGAACGACGCCGCGACTGCAATGCTGAGAAAGCCGAGCGAGAGCATCTGCCGAAGCGACTGCCGCGTGGGCGACTCGGCTTCGCTCGCCGCGTGGTGAATCTCGTACAGCGTGTGGACGAGCAGCACGAGCCCGGCGAGCACGGCGATCACCAGAAAGATCGCCGGCCCGGCGCCGTGGTGCCACAGCCACGCGACCGTCGCACCGAGGCTGAGGAGAACGAGCGCGCTGCCGATGGAGCGCTGCCGCCGACGGCGCAGGCCGTCGCGAAGACCCGCGCGATCGAAGTATGCACGCTGTTCCTTCACCCAGAGTCGTTGCACAGACGCGAAGTCGCCGGTCGCGGGCCACGGCGTTCGCAGGGCGCAGACGCGGAGCACGTCCTTGATCCATCGGAGCTCACTGCGCTGCTTGCGAAGATAATAGTCGGACACCGCGCTGGCCGATCCGCTGAGGCGCCAGAAGAACTGCACGCGGAGCCCTTCGGCGATAGCGCGATAATCCTGAAAGTGGTCCTGACTATGCTTCCACCGCGTCCGCAGGTAGAAGAGATCGGCGAGGGTGAGCAGGAGCATATACACCGCGAGATACACTCGCCGCACGTCCTCCTCCGCAAGGTTTCGGAGGATCAGTGCGATCGTCGCGACGGCGATCATCCCGAAGAGGATGATCATCGTGCGATAGATGCTCTTCTGGTGCCTGATCGCGAGCGCATCGGCGATCGCGAAGGTCGCGCGAAGCTCCGCGAGCGCCGATGGTGCAGTCGCGCCGTGCGCCGCGGGGGTGGGCTCTCCGCTCGCCAACATGGCGCCGGATGCCGCTATCTCGCCGCCGCGGCGCGCGCGATACGTAACGCCTTCGCGATTGAGCTCATCGCGATGACGCAGCGTCGCGAGGCTCACACGCACGTACTTCTCGCGCATCTTCGACGAGCCCCCGTACTGCTCGGGGACGAGCCAGCTCGCGCTCGGCGGCTCGGTCGCGGGTGCGTCGTCCGGGCGACGGACCGGAATGTGGTAGACGAGCCCCGACTGCGGTGCATCGAGCGGCGCATTGGAGAGGTGAAACGAATCGGAGGCGAGCGCGACGACGGTGCGAATCCAGTCGGTCGCCTCGAGACGGCCCGTTCGCCGAAAGTCCACGATCTGCGCGCTCCCGCCCGTGCCGCACGTGGGCTGCCCATCCCAGAGCGCGATGAGCACATCGCTGTTTCGCGCAACGAAGAGTCCCGCGAGCAGATATTGATGATCGCGTCCCGTTCCCGGCGCGTCGGCGCTCGGATCCAGGCGCGGCGCGACGATCACGCGCTCGGTTCGTGGGTCGAGCAACAACGCGCGGAATTCCTCACGCGACTTCGCGTCGGGGAAATCGAGCTCGTAGTTCGCCTGCGGCATCGGGAGCACGGCGATCAGTCCGATCCCTTCGCTGAGCGCGACGCGCGCAACGAGCCGGTCCGCGCCCTCGGCCAACGCAGTGAGAAGAATGATCGGCGAGCTCGGCGCTTCGCGCCGAATGCGCTGGAAGAGCGCCCGCATCTGCGCGCCGATCGCCTCCTCATCGCCGCGCACCAGCGAGCGATGCCCAGTGACGCCGATCGTCACGGGAACGCGGCCGGTGGGGTCGGCGGCGATGTAACGGGATGTTGCAGACGTTTCGGGCATGGTCCGGCGCGTTCTCGACGAGTCAAAGGGCGCGTCATGATGCCGCTGCCGGGCCCGCTGCGCCAGTGCCGTGCAGCGCGCTCAGTGAGCCCGCTTGCGGTAAAGTTGCGCTCTTCCTAGCATAGCAGCCGGCTTCGGAACATCGAAAGCTCCAAAAATCGGGCGCCGTACCTCAAGGGTGAATGCCGGACGCATCCGCTTCCGCTCCAATGATCTTCATCAGCTATCGGCGCGACGACAGCAGTGGTCACGTCGGCCGGTTGTACGATGCGTTGAGCGCGCACTTCGGACGCAAGCGGCTGTTCTTCGACATCGATCACATCGCGCCGGGACAGGATTTCGTGCAGGTGCTCGACGACTCGCTGAGCAGGTCGTCGGTGATGATCGTGGTGATGGGAAAGCGGTGGGCCGGCACGGGGAAGATCGGCACACGGCGCATCGACGATCCCGGCGACTTCGTGCGGCTCGAGGTGGCGTCGGCGCTTCGGCGGGGCACCGGACTGCGGCTCATCCCCGCACTCATCCAGGGCGCGAAGATGCCCGCGCCCACGTCGCTTCCCGAGGAGCTCAAGGAGCTCTCGCGCCGCAACGCGATCGAGATGAGCGACCTGCGCTGGCGCGAGGATGTGGAGCGGCTGATTGCGAGCCTCGAGGCCGACATGGCGATTC
>JALYSW010000326.1 GCA_030854615.1 Gemmatimonadota bacterium | reverse complement strand
AACGTGCTCAACCTGCTCAACAGCGACTGGGGGTTGATTCGCGAGACGGGGACGCTGAGCGGCGCGGGGACGGAGAATGTCGCGCTGCTGCGGCTGCGCGCGAGCGACGCGGCGAACGGGCGGAATGCGTACGACGTGACGCTGCCGGGGCGCGAGGTGGTGAACACGGATGCGTCGCGGTGGCGGATGCAGTTGGGGGCGCGGGTGGCGTTCTAGCGGGGAGAGTCTTCACGGAACAGTAGAACGCCGGCGCCGGGCTCTCTTTCCTGGCGCTTTCGTTTTTCTGCCATTCGATTAGGCAGTGCGTGTCGGCTCTGAAGTGGTCCAAGCCATGATGCTTTCTTTCAACAGCTGAGGAGCGATCCGTATGTTCGCGGGGGCGCGACTGCGGACTTCCTTGCGGGCTTTGGCTGGGTCGCGACGGCGTTTGGCGTCATCACGGTGTTCGATAGGAAACCGCCTCCGTACGCGCTGCTGCACGGTGCGTACTTCGTCGTCGCACTCGTGGTGATGGGGGCGATACTCGGCGGGTTGCGGTAGCGGGCCGGCGCTCCAGAGCGGAGCAATCGATCGTGTAACCGTCCGGCGTCTTCAGTGGTGTAGGCCAACCACGGTTACGGAGGCGCTATGCAAAGCTCGATGTCACGCGTGCAGGAATGCGCGCTCGTGGTGATTGCGATGTCAGTGGTTGCGATAGTGATCGCGGCGCCCTTCGTGGTGCTGGGGTCGAGCGCGTCGTGGCGCGCGAGGGCGTCGGGGGGGCTGACAATGCTCGTGGCGCTGATCGGTGTGGTGAGGCGGGTGTTGGGGATATAGCTTCGCCTGCCTCCGCACGCCAATTGTATGCGCAGGATGCCCTCTAACGGATTCGAAAGCGATGACGAAGCAACCCGATGTCGACGATAGCGAGGAGTTGTATCTCGTCGGAGTGCGAGTGGCATTGCCTCCAAATGAGGTCGACCTGTACGCTCTGGTGCTGTATTCCGAGGCCGAGCGCGACCACCACAATCGTCCGCTGACCTTCAACGGAAAGATCGTCTTCTTTCGCGACATCGCTCACGCAACGCAGGTGCTCGCACTCGGCGACGCCGGATTCCGCAAGCATGCGACGGCGCCGTCAGAGCTATCGTCGCTGTACGAACCGCTCAAGGCATTGGCCCTCGTCGAGCATGGTGACTACGACGATGCTGCAACGATCGTCAATTGCGGCAACGAGCTGCTCGACTTCGTGGCGGCGACCGGTCGGACAATTCCGGCACAGCACAGAGTGTCGCTCGAGATGCTTCTCAACTACGCAACGTTTGACCGCGACTTGTCCGTCTACTTTGACAAGGCAGACGGCGGACGACGCGCTGCGCTCGATGTGCTGTTGTGGTGCTTCGGTGCAGTGTGGGCGGGCTCAATCATATTAGAGGACTCGCGGCCGGGCTGGTGCTAACGCGCGACGGTCTTCCGCGGCCTGCCACCCTTCGCGCCATTCTCCCGCGCCGCCGCGGCCTTCGCCGGGCTCTTCACGCTGCCGGCGATGCGCGCAAGCTCACGCGATTTCGCGGCACGGCCGATCGAATGAAGCACCAAACCTGCCACTTCGAGATCCACGTCGAGCTCTTCCCAGTGGAGCCCCATACCGCCCGGACTCACTTCTACCGCGGCAATCTGTTTCGCGGTCGCCTTATCGAAATAGGGGAGCGCCTTCGCAGGAAAGCCAAACAGGTAGCCATTCGAAAGCTCCATGACGACGCGGCCGCTGGTCCGGTCGTAGCGCGCCGATGTCGCGTGGCGACCGGCCTTATGCTCGCGCTCATAGCGAGCTCGCGCCGCCGGAAGTTGCGCCAGGATTTCGAACAGCGGTGTTTTTCGCTTAGCCATGGAAGCTTCTCCAGCGTCGCATAAGGAATTCCGCATGATCGGAGACGATGTCGAAAGCCGTCGCGACCTCATTTTCGCGCATGCCGACATATTGACGAACGGTCTGACCCTTCCCCGCCGTTGCAAGCGCGATCACCACCTCGCCACTCGCATTTTTCACGTGAACGTGCGGCGGACCGTGCTCGCGCTTGGTGCAATAGATCATGACTCGGTAGCCGGCAACACGCAGAACTGCCGGCATGCGAACAATAACCCATCCGTTGGGTTTTGTAAACCGGGTATGGCGCTTGGCGAGCACGAAAGCCTCACTGTATGTGTTCGAGTCGCAGAGCGACCAGTCTCGTTTGCGCGCCACAGCGTGCCTTATATTGCGCCCCATGTACGCCATCGCCATTCTCCGCTATCGCCGGCCGCTCGAGGAAGTCACCGCCGCCGTCGATGATCACCGCGCCTATCTGAAGACGCTCCACGAGCAAGGGCTGCTCGTGGCCTCCGGCCCCGCACATCCGCGCAATGGCGGCATGCTGATTCTCCGCGTGCCGGACGATGAAGTCATCGCGTCGCTCGATCGCATTCGCGACGGCGATCCGTACTATCAGCGCGGGCTCGCGCAGTACGAGCTGATCCCGTGGGCGCCGACGATCGGAAAGGACGCGCTGGACAAGCTGTAGCTCGGGCTCGCGCGGGCGCGCGGGCGCGAGGTCAGCTTACTCGCGCGCTTCGCTCAACACAGATGCACGGCCATCGCCTTCCACGACGCCCACACCTCGCTCCCCTCGCGCAGCGCGAGCTCCTGCGCGGAGCGAGTCGTCAGCGCAGCGACGATCGGGGCGCCCTTCCCTCCCCGCTCGCTCGAGATCTCAACCGTCACGCGAGTCAACGCGCCCGTCGTCGCTATCTCGCTCACGATTCCCTTGAACTGATTCCGCGCCGAGCTCTCCTGCGGCTGCGCCGAGATGAGCACCTCCTCCGCGCGAATCACCGCGTGCCCATCCCCAGCCGGTGCGTCGCCTACCGTGTAAAGCTTCAATCCTCCGGTACGAAACTCGATCGCGTGATGCCCACGCGCCAACAACTCCGTCGCGCCATCGACGAAATCGGGAGACCCATCGCCGAGGTAACGCACCTCGCCCGCGTACACGTTCTCCGCTCCAAGAAATTCCGCGATGTACGGCGACGCGGGCTCGCGGAACAATCGCTCCGGCGGCCCGCTCTGCAACACGCGCCCCGCATCGATGAGAATCGCGACGTCGCCGAGCAGCCCCGCCTCCGTGAAGTCGTGCGTCACCTGCAGCACGGTGATGCCGAGCTCGCGCGCAATCGCGCGAACCTCGCGCCGCACCAGCGTGCGCCGCCGCGGATCCAGCGCGCTGAACGGCTCGTCGAGCAGCAGCACTTCGGGCCGAGGCGCCAGCGCGCGCGCGATCGCGACGAGCTGTCGCTCTCCACCCGACAGCCCGCGCACCTCGCGCGCGTACAGCTCGCTCGCCCCTATCCGCGCCGCAATACCATCTGCGAACGCGAGATCACGCGCCCCGTACCTCACATTCTCCGACACAGAGAGATGCGGAAACAGAAACCCGTGCTGATACACGATCCCCGTATTCCTCTGCTCCGACGGCACGCCCGTCATGTCGCGCCCGCCCAGCCGCAACACACCGCCCTTCATCGGGATGATGCCGGCGATCGTCTCGAGCAGCGTCGTCTTCCCCGAGCCCGCCGCGCCAATCACCACACCGTACTTTCCCGCGGGCACCACGAAGCTCACATCGCGCAGCTCGAACTCACCCACGCGCGCGCCCAGCGCCTCCGCCTCGATCACTGAACGAACGCCGCCGCGCCGCGCGACGCACGCAGCGTCCGCAGCAGGAACAGCGGCACGAACGCCAGAATCGCGAGCACCGCCGCCACCGGCAGCGCCTCGTCCAATCCGTAGCTCGTGAAGCGATCGTAGCTCAACACGCTCGCGACCTTCGGATTGTACGTCAGGATGACGATCGCGCCGAACTCGCTCACCGCCCGCGCCCACACCACCACTCCCGCTGCGATCAGCCCGCGCGCCGACAGCGGCAACGTCACGCGCCGAAAGGCGCGCCACGCGGGATCGCCGAGCGAGCGCGCGACGGCTTCGTAGCGCACGTCCACCCTCGCGAATGCCTCGCGCGTCGCGCTCACGTACAGCGGAGCCGACACGAACAGCATCGCGCACACGATCCCTAGCGGCGACCCCACCACGCGTATGCCGAGATCCAGCAGCGTGCCGCCGACGAGCGAGCGTCGGCCGAGCACCAATAACAACGCGATGCCCGCCACTGGATGCGGTATCAACAACGGGAGATCGATCACCGCCGCCATCAGCGCGCGTCCCCTGAACTGCCGGCGCTCCAACAAATACGCGAGCGGCGTCCCACCGAGAATCGCGAGCGCAGTGGCTGACGTCGCCGTCAGCGCCGTCAACGCGAGCGCGCTCCGCAGCTCCGCATCCGAGAAGAGATGCTGAACCCCGGATGCACCGCCAGCGCCAATCAACCGTACGATCGGCGCCACCAAAAACAACAAGAAAACCGAGCCGCATAACGCGGCGAGCACGCTGGCCGCGCGGTGCGCCTGTCGCATGGAGCCAAGCTAGCCGCGATCAACGGCCCCGCAAGCACTCCTCTGAAACCGCTCCCTGCCCGCTTCGTAAGTTCACTGCGTCATCACTTCCCCACCGGAGTTACTTCCCTTGGCCGAGCCAGCGCTCGTCATCGAACAGGTCCGCAAGTCGTTCGACGGACACATCGCCGTCCGCACCCTCTCCCTCCAGGTCCCCCGCGGCACCGTCTTTGGACTGCTCGGCCCCAACGGCGCCGGCAAGACGACGACGATCCGCATGATCCTCGACATCATCGAGCCCGACTCGGGCACGATCAGCGTCTTCGGTCAGTCGAGCATCCTGGGACGCGACGGCAATCGCATCGGCTACCTCCCCGAAGAGCGCGGACTCTACAAGAAGATGCAGGTGCGACGCGTCCTCAAATTTCTCGCCGAGCTCAAAGGGGTACGCGGCCGCGACGCCGACAAGCGCATCGAGACGTGGCTCGCTCGCCTCTCGCTCACCGGCGGCGACAAAGATTGGGGCAACTCGAAGGTCGAAGAGCTCTCGCGTGGCATGCAGCAGAAGGTCCAGTTCATCGGCGCGCTCATCCACGAACCCGACCTCGTCATCCTCGACGAGCCCTTCAGCGGCCTCGACCCGATGAACGCGCAAGCGCTCAAGGACACAGTTGTCGACCTCCGACGCGAGGGCAAAACGGTCATCTTCAGCACGCACCTCATGGAGAACGCCGAGCGTATCTGCGACGCGGTCTGCATCATCGCCCACGGCGACAAGGTACTCGACGGCACCATCGCCGCCGTCAAGGCCCAGCACGGCGGACACTACGTCGCCATCGCACTTGGCGACGATCGCTCCCCGGCCATCGCCGACATCTTCGCCGATCGCTCACTCGTGAGCCGAATCGACGATTCGAATCGCGCCGTCGAGGTCGAGCTCGCGCCGAACGCCAACGCGCAGCTCCTCCTCCGCAGGCTCATCGACGCGGGTGCGACGGTCGAGCGCTTCGAGCTCGTGCAGCCGTCGCTGCACCGCATCTTCCTCGACACGGTGGGCGCGACGGGCGTCGAGCCTGGGATGCGCGGACATGGGTAAGCTTTGGGCGATCATCAAGCGCGAATACCTCGAGCGCGTGCGCTCGAAGTGGTATCTCCTCAGCACCGCGCTGGGCCCTGTGTTCTTCGGCGTCATTACGATCGCCCCGTTCGTGATGTCGAGCCGCTCCAAACCCTCCGCGGATCTCTCGCACATAGTCATCATCGATGCGACCGGTACTCAGCTCGGCCTCCGCGTCGCCGGAGAAATCGCCGGCGGGATCAACGAACAAGCCACGCGCGCGGAACTTCGACCCGTCGCTCCATCCGGTGTCGCAGCGGCCGAGAGCATCGCGACCCGCGAAGTGATGCGTGTTCAGGACCCGCCCCTTGGTTATCTCGTCCTGGATTCCGCGACGATCGACGGCAAGGCCGAGCGCTATGCCGGCCGCAATGCCTCATCGCTGATCGACATCAGGGAGATCGAGAGCGCCGTACGACGCAGCCTCCTCGCTCAGCGCCTCGAGCACGAAGGGCTGCAGCCATCGCGCATCAAGGAGCTCACGAATGTCGATCTCGAGATGAAATCCGAGCGACTTTCGGAGCGCGGCCGCGAAGTGGGAGGTCTCGCGAGCGCGATCTTCTCGTATCTGATCGCGTTCGTCCTCTACATGATGATCGTGCTCTACGGCCAGCAGATTCTACGCGGTGTGATGGAAGAGAAAACATCGCGGGTGGCCGAGGTGGTCATCTCCAGCGTGTCGACCAATTCGCTGCTCGCGGGAAAGGTCATCGGCGTTGGTGGCGCCTCTCTCACGCAGATCCTTGCCTGGGCCGTCGCGAGCGTCGCCGTGTTCGAGGGGCGCGGCATCGTGCTCGCGCGCATGCACATCGCCAACGTCCCGATTCCCATCCCCCACATCAGCCTCGGCGTCGCGCTCCTGCTCCTCGCGTTCTTCGTGCTCGGCTTCACATTCTACGCCGCACTCTTCGCCGCGATGGGATCGACGGTCACCAACGAGCAGGACGCGCAGCAGGCTTCGATGCCGGTGATGCTCCTTCTCATCGCGTCGATTGTGTTCATCCAGCCGATCCTCCTCGATCCGACGAGCACCTTTTCGAAAGTGATGTCCTGGCTGCCGTTCTCCGCGCCGATCCTCATGCCTCTTCGGATGACGATGATCCAGGTATCAGCCACTGAGATTGCCGGCACGCTCGCGGGCCTCATCGCCGGATGCATCGCCGCGACCTGGGTCGCCGCGCGCATCTACCGCGTGGGCATGCTCATGTACGGCAAACGGCCCACCTTCCGAGAGATGGGCCGCTGGGTGCGTCGGTCGGCTTAGGCTGCTGGTTCGCGCGGGCTCGGAACACCATGGGGAGGCGGACAACCAACGGATTGAACGGACAACGAACGGATACTGCGCTTGCACTTGGCCGTTTTCTGTCCGTCAGTTGTCCGTTTTTTGTCGTCTCATCAATTGTCGCGCCTTGTTTCCGCTATGCTAAGGCCGTGGTGACGACGGTGGGGTGCGGTAGTCGCGTACGCGATCCGTGCGTCGCTTCAGCTCCTGGATCGCCTTGCGTCTCCGAAGCGCTACGCCGAGCACGCCGTTCCAGATCGCGGCGAGGATCGTGAGCAGCCAGCCCACCAGTGACAAAATCTCGACCGTGCGGACGCGCCACGCCGAGGTCGCGTGCTCCGGAAG
>JALYSW010000307.1 GCA_030854615.1 Gemmatimonadota bacterium | reverse complement strand
CCCGCCGCGAGGTCGAGGATGCCGAGCTGCTCGCCGATCTCCCAGTGCGGCCGTACGCCGTCGGATGCGCGCGGCTCGCCCCACGAGCGCACCACACGGTTGCTCTCCTCGCCACCATCGGGCACGTCGGGCAACGGAATGTTCGGGAGCTGCAAGAGAATGCCGCCGAGCTCGCGCTCGACGCTCGCGAGCTCGAGCTCCGCCTCGGAGATGTCGGCGCCGAGCGCCCGCGTCTGCGCGATGAGGTCGTCGGCGTTCTCCTTCGCCTTCTTGCGGCGCGCGACTTCCTGCGTCGCCGAGTTGCGCGTCGCCTTGAGCTCCTCACCTCGCTGGATCAGCGTGCGGCGCTCGCGGTCGAGCGCTTCGGCGGGGTCGTTGCGGGGGGCCAATGCGTCGTGCTGGAGGCGGCGCCGCATGCCATCGCGCAGCGACTCCAGATTATCGCGCAGCGTCCTGAGGTCGTGCACGGTCAGCTCTTCGGAATGCCGTCAGCGAACGAGATGAAGCCGCAATTGGGATCGTTGCGGAGGCGATACCAGATCGTACGCGGCGTGCGTGGCGGCGCGGCATTGTCGTAGAAGATGCTGTCGATCACGATCTTCGCGTAGATGAACGTGCGCGCAGCCACCGACTGCGTCGCGCACTGCGCCGACGTCGACCGCACGAGCAGTACATCTCCCGCGTGGATGAACACCGGCAGCGTGTCGTTGTAGCCGGTGGTCGGTGCCTCCGTGATCGCGCCGAAGGGCTGCGACGAGAGCTGCAAGCCGGCGATCAAGGTGGCGCCGACCACATGCGGAGGATAGGCAAAGGCAGAGTCGTTCCGGATGTCGAAGACGACGTCGTAGTGCTCGGACGGCGTCGCGATCACGGCGCGCGGGAAGGTCACGTTGATGGCCGTGGGCGCGCTTTCCGGCGCGCCCGTGAGCGCGTACACGGCAGCGGTATCGTCGATCGTCGCCAGCGTTGCCTTCGTAGCGAACGGATTTGCGCAGGCGGCGGCAGCAATGCCGGCGCCAGCGATGAGCACCAAGAATCTGACCTTCATGTGCCTGCGCGCCGGAGGGGGAAAACACGTCTTCAAAGGGAAAGGATAGGGCGCCGTTACAACGAGTTCAAGCTGTTATCCTCGCTTGACTTCCGTGGCGCGCGGCCAGTAGTTTCGCACGACCCACCAGGAGCGTGCATGGCCACCATTCGAGATCTCGTGGGCGCCCTTCGCCAACGCGAAGGCGTCGATGCGGCAGTCGTGCTCGGCCGCGACGGATTGCTGATCGATAGCCAGACGACCGGCTCGGTAAACGCGGAAAGCGTGGCCGCGCTCGTCCCGTCCATCGTCGCGGCCGCCGAGGAATTTGGGGCCACCGATTCGCGCGGACAGCTGACCACCGCCATCCTCGAATACGAACAGGGGATTGCCATCGTTGCCCTGCTCTCCGCCGATGCGCTTCTGCTCGTGCTCGCGCAGCCGTCCGCGAACGTCGGGCGCCTGCTGTTCGAGCTGCGCCGCAATCGCGAGAACATTTCGTCGCTGGTTTGAGCATGCTCCAGCAGCAGCGGATTCATGTGCTGGTGGCCGACGACGAACCGCACATCGGGCGGATCATCAAGATGAAGCTCGAGCAGGGTCCCTTCGACGTGACGCTCGTCTACGACGGACGCGAGGCGCTCGCGCAGATGGAGAGCGATCCGGATATTGCGCTCGTAGTCCTCGATGTCATGATGCCGTACATGAACGGGCTCGACGTGCTCGCGAAAGTTCGCGAGGACCCGCGCTGGCGCTCCGTGCCGTGCATCGTGCTCACGGCCGCTGGCCAGGAGCAGCATCACCGGCAGGCGATGGCGCTCGGCGCCAACGATTTTCTCACGAAGCCGTTCAGCCCGAAGAAGCTGTACGCGCGTGCCGCCGAGCTGACTGGCGTGCCGTCCGAGGAGATGGGAGCGACGGAACGTTGAGTCACTGGGCCGTGATTCTCGCCGGGGGCGTGGGATCCCGCTTCTGGCCGCTCAGCACGCCGAAGCGCCCGAAGCAGCTGCTCCCGCTCATTACCGATGCGCCGTTGCTCGCCGAGACCGTCGCGCGACTCGGGGAGCTCGTGCCCGCGGAGCGCACGCTCATCGTCACGAATGCATCGCTCGCCGCCGCAGTGCGCGCGCTGCTGCCGCAGCTTCCATCGGACAACGTGATGGCCGAGCCGCGCGCCGCCGGAACCGCGCCTGCGCTCGCGTGGGCGGCATCGACGATCGCACGCCGCGGCGGCGCGAACGACGTGATGATCTGCGTGCACGCGGACTGGGCGATCGGCGATGACGCGGAGTTTCGTGCGACGCTCACCCGCGCGGCCGCGGTGGCCGAGCGTGAACAAAGCCTTGTGACGGTCGGGATCGTCCCGACGCGTCCCGATCCCGGCTTCGGCTACATCGAGCCGGGGGCGCGCGTCGCCGGCGGTGATGAAGGTGCGCGTCGCGTCGCGCGCTTCGCGGAAAAGCCGAATCGCGAGATCGCGGCGCGCATGGGCGCGGACGGCTATCTCTGGAACTCTGGCATCTTCGTCTGGCGCGCGAGTGACTTCCTCGCGGAGGTGCGCGCACACGCGCCGGAGGTCGCACCGTCGCTCGCGCTTGCGGAGCGCGGCGATGTCGCGGGCTTCTTTGCGGCAGTCAAGTCGATCTCGGTGGACGAGGGGGTGCTCGAGCGCAGCGGCCGCGTGCTGGTGATCCCGGGCGACTTCGGCTGGGATGACGTGGGGACGTGGGCGGCGTTGCACCGCGTGCGGCGGCGCGACGAGACGGGAAATGCGACGTTCGGCGACGTGCACTGCGTGCAGGCGGCGAACAACGTCGTGCACGCGGAGGCGGGATCGGTGGTGCTCTACGGTGTCGACGATCTCGTCGTCGTCACGCGCGACGGGCTCACGCTCGTGACGACGAAGGACCGCGCGGCGGAGCTCAAGCTGCTGCTCGACGTGCTGCCGGCCGGCGTGCGGGATCGCGCGTGACCGAGCTCCACCTCTACGACGATGCGCTCGCGCGCACCTTCGAGCCGTTCGCGCTCACGCGCCCCTTCGGCGAGATGCGCGCCGGCATCGCGCTCGGGCGCGCGCGATGGGAGCGTGCGCTCGACGCGATGGCGGCCGGCTTCATCGGCGCGGAGCATCTGCGCGACTTCGAGGAGGCGGGCGCGCCGCCGGCGTCGGGTGACATTCGCGCCGGCGCGATCATCGCCAACAGCCGCTGCATCGTCCCCCTCGGCTGGAGCGCGCCGGATGCGGATGTATGGACGTGCGACGGCACCGTCGCGGCGGTGCGCGTCGGGAGCGCGATTGCCGCACCAGCGCTCGTGGACGGAAGGCGCCCGCTCGACGCGCTCCGTGGCGCCGGCACGCGCGTGGTCGACATTCCGGGGCGCTGGGTCAATGCGGTGTGGGAGCTCATCACGCAGCTTCTCGCGCAGCTCCACGACGATATCGAGGCGCTCGGCCCGCATCTCTCGTGCGAGACGCCCAAACACGCGATCGTGATCGGGAGTGGTCGCGTCTGCGTTGAGACGGGTGCGACGGTCGAGCCGCAGGTGGTGTTCGACGTGACGCATGGGCCGGTCCTGGTACGGCGCGGCGCCACCGTACGGGCGTTCACGCGGCTCGTGGGGCCGTGTGCGGTGCTCGAGAACGCCAGTGTGCTTGGCGACCGCGTACACGGCTGCTCGATCGGTGAGCACAGCGTGATTCGCGGCGAGATCTCGGAGACGATCGTGCTCGGGCACGCGAACAAGGGGCACGATGGCTTCGTCGGCCATTCGTATCTCGGGCGCTGGGTGAATCTCGGCGCCGGGACGATCACGAGCAATCTGAAGAACACGTACGGATCGGTGCAGCTGTGGACACCTGGCGGGATGCGCGATACCGGAGCGAGCAAGCTCGGCTCGATGCTCGGCGATCACGTGAAGACGGGGATCGGCACGCGGCTCACCACGGGGAGCGTGATCGGCGCGGGGTCGAATGTGTTCGGATCGCGGATGCCACCGAAATACGTGCCGCCGTTCTCGTGGGTCGATGGCGAGGAGATCAGCGACTTCCGTCTCGCGAAGTTTCTGGACATCGCCGCGCGCGTGATGTCGCGGCGGTCCGTCGCGCTGGGCGAGCGTGGGCGCAGACAGCTGAGCGCGGCGCACGCGAAGAGCCGGAGCGCGTAGCGTGCGGGTGTGGATGCTCGGGAGCGGAAGCGCGGGGAACGCGGTGCTGGTGGAGAGCGGCGGCACGCGCATCCTCATCGATGCAGGGTTCGCTGTGCGCGAGCTGGCGAAGCGGCTGACGTCGATCGGCGTGGAGGGTGACTCGATCGAGAGCGTGATCGTGACGCACGAGCACAACGATCACGTGCGCGGTGTGTGCGCGGCCGCGAGGCGATGGAAGTGGACAGTGTATGCGAGCACCGGGACAATCGCCGGCCATCCGCTGCTGACGGAGAGCTGCGCGCGCCCATTCGCTGCGGGCGCGACGCTCGAGCTGGGCGACATCAGCGTACAGACCGTGCGCACGCCGCACGATGGGACGGAGCCCGTTGCCGTCGTCGCGACAGCACGATCGACGGGCGTTCGCGCGGGCATCGTGTATGATCTCGGCCACGTCCCCGCGTCGTACCGTCGCACCTTCGAGCGCCTCGACATCCTCGTGCTCGAGTCGAACCACGATGAGGGGATGCTGCGCGCCGGGCCGTATCCGCCGTCGGTGCAGTCGCGCATCGGCGGCGCGTACGGACATCTGAGCAACCGTCGCGCTGGGGCGTTCGCGCGCGACTGCGTGCACGCAGGGCTCACCCATCTCGTGCTCGCGCATCTGAGCGAACGGTGCAACGATCCGGAGACCGCGCTCGGATCGATGCGCGATGCCGTAGCGCGATCGAGCTTTCGGGGGGCGATGCACGCTGCGTCGCAGGGTGCGGTATCCGGGCCGTTCACCGCGGGGAGAAATGCTCGCGCGGTGATCGCGGCAAATCAGCTTGCTTTAGATCTGTAAATAGAAGAGCCGTTCGTCCAGGGTTTGGAAGGTGAGTTCACGGGGCAAGGAGGAACAACCCGTCAACTGTGAAGTACACACCCTGGGCGGACGGCCCTTTCTATATGTCTTCGATCGATTCGTTCGACGTCGTACGAACGGGTTCCGGGCCCGCATTTTTAGTACGCTTGCTCCCCGGAAAAAGTTGCAGGCGCTCAGTGGGCTGGCGACACGGGCGGCGTCTGCAGCAGCGCGGTATACGCCCGCACCCGCTCGAGGTAGTCCGCCGCCTCCGCCTGCCCGCCGGTGAGCTCGTTGAGGTGGGAGACCCAACCTGCGCCGTATCTGTCCACGAGCGCCTTCACCTCGATGTAACCCCTGTTGTAGCTGACGGTTACAAGGTCGAACATCTGGTGTTGCGTGAGGGGCTTTCCTCCGTTCAGCCGCTCGCGCGCCGAGGACCCGTATCCACCGGGCCAGAAATCGGTGGTCCACTTGTTCTCGAGCAGCCGGATCCAGAAGACGGCTGCGCGCGCACTCGTGACGGGATCGAAGAGATATTCGTTGTGCGCGTTCACCGCTCCGCTCGCGAGCATCGAGTCGACTGCCGCGGCGGTCGTCCACGGCAGACGCACGGCGGCAGTGCGCGGCCAGCGACCCACTTCGGGCACCATCCACTGGAAGTGATACTCCGTGACCATGAGGCGCATGTCGGAATCGGCCGCGGCGGTGAGCTGCGCCAGTCCGAGCGCGGGCGCGCCGCTCACGGCGAGCGAGTCGCCGCCGCTCTCCTTGAGCACGAGCGCGGTGACATAGGCGGGATCAATGGCGAGCCGGTCGTCGCGCGCCCATCGCTCGAGCAGCGGCACGATGCGCTGACGCACCATGCGATACTGATCGTCGCGCAGACGCGGGCTGCCGTTCGCGTTGCGGAACGCGGACGAGGGAAGCTCGGCCACACGCGCACCGCTCGCGCCCGCGACATCGATGCGCGGCTCGGGCGCCTGCGCGCGCGATGCGCGTGCGGAGACGGCGATCGCGGCCGCGAGGAATAGCGCGTGCGTCAGACGCATCGGGAAAACAAAATTGATGGACTCGGAGTTATCGTGCATGTGTGAGACGAATGCAAAGCGGGGGCCCGGAACAATTCCGGACCCCCGCCTCGAACACGCCGTGTTGCGAGCGTGCGTTTAGTACATGCCACCCATGCCGCCGCCGGGGCCGCCGGCAGGCGCGCCCGACTTGTCTTCCTTCTTCTCGACGATGATTGCTTCCGTCGTCAGAAGGAGACCGGCGATCGACGCCGCGTTCTGCAACGCGGTGCGGGTCACCTTGGTCGGATCGATCACGCCCGAGGCAACCAGATCCTCGTACGTGTCCGTGAGTGCGTTGTAGCCGTACTTGTCATCCTTCGAGC
>JALYSW010000300.1 GCA_030854615.1 Gemmatimonadota bacterium | reverse complement strand
ACGCAGTGGCCTCAGGCAGCAAAGGCGTACGAAGCCGCCGCGGACGTTGCCCGGTTCGACGCCGACAAGGCCAGTGCCCGCGCAATGGCTGCCCGCGCGTATCAGGCTGGCGGCGACAAGGCGTCGGCGATCAAGATCTGGACCGAGCTCATGTCGGTTCCGAATGGCACCTTTGCCACGGAAGCCAAGATCAGGCTCGGCGAGCTTCAGGCGGCAGCTATCAAGGCGTGATTAACGCTGATTGATTTCGCCCTGAGAAAGGACTTGAGACGGCCCCCCTAGAAAGCGTGTGTACGTTAATAGCGTACCGTGGGTTCGAATCCCACCTCGTCCGTGGGAAGTACTCGTCGTGCATCAGATTATTCGCCGGCGTTTTGAGCGCGTGCGTCAAGTCGAGCGTTGCTCCGTCGAGTGCGAGGATTGGTGCCATCGGCCGGTCCACGTCGGGTTCAGTCGACGTATCCGCGCCAAGATCCCTCTCTGCTACCGCCGCCTCGTCTTCGACCACCATCCGGGCAAGCTCGTCGGTGCCGAGAGGCGCGACAGCGCTCATCTTTCTGCGTCAACGCTGGGCAACGGCCCTTTCACTCTGCCCGTATCCGCGCTTTCACTCAGCTCAGGGAACAGTTGTCTGTATGCGTACTCTTACCGCCATTCTGCTCATCGCCGCCGTTCATGGGCCGACGAGGGCAATCGTGCCTCGGGTCATGACCATTGCGCCGGATTCAACGCTTCATTTTCCGAGAGTGGAAGGCTCCAATCTCGTGGGCCGACGTTTTTCGCTGCCCAACGACTTCGAGGGCGAGCTAAACATCGCGCTTGTGGCGTTCCATCGTGAGCAACAGGACGACGTGGATACCTGGGTGCCGTTTCTCAAGTCCATCACGGCCAAGCACGCCGGGCTGAAGGCCTACGAATTGCCCACGTTGAACCGTTCGTACCGAATGGTGAGTGGCTTCATTGACGGCGGCATGGCGCGCGGCATACCCGAGAAGGCGACGCGCGAGACGACGATCACGCTCTACATCGACAAGACGCCGTTCAAGAAGGCGCTGGGTATCACCACCGAGGATCGCATCGTGACGCTTCTTGTGTCGCGCAATGGCACGGTGCTCTGGCGCGCTGACGGGCGGTACACTGCCGAGGTGGCTGCTGAGCTTGCGTCCGAGCTCGAACGGCTGATGCCCACGGACGCGAAGTGATGCGCGCGGCGCGAAGGAAGACCTCTATTCCGCTGGATTCCCGCTTCCTGACAGCGCCAGCATCTCCGTCGTATGCTTCATGGCGTCTTTTTCGCGCCATATCAAGGAGAGCACGATGGCCGGTTTTCGTTCGTTGGTATTGTCAGCGAGTTGCCTCGCGATAGCCGCCGCACCCATTGCAGCGCAGACTACCGCAGCGGAGAATCCACTCCTCATCAAAAGCACGCTTCCGTTCGAGGCGCCGCCTTTCGACAAAATAAAGGACTCGGATTTTCAGCCTGCCATCGACGAGGGGATGCGGCAGAGTCTCGCCGAAGTCACGAAGATCGCTGATCAGACCTCGGCTCCGACGTTCGAAAACACCATCGTCGCTCTCGAACGATCAGGCACGTTACTTCGCCGAGTTGAGCAAGTCTTCAGCGGCCTCGCGGAGTCGAATACGAATCCCGCGATACAGCGTGCAAGGCGTGAGGAAGCACCGAAGCTCGCCGCTCACAGCGATGCGATCAATCTCAATGCCAAGCTCTTCGCGCGCATCAAGGCGGTCTACGATCACCGCAAGACTAGCGCGCTCAACGTCGAGAAGCAGTATCTCGTCGAGCGCTATTACATACGGTTCGTGCGCGCTGGCGCGAACCTGGCGGAGCCGGACAAGGTGAAACTCCGCGCGCTCAACCAGGAAGAATCCACACTGCGGAATGCGTTCTCGAGCAAGCTGCTCGCAGCCACCAAGGCTGGCGCGCTCGTCCTCGACAGTACCGCGGAGCTCGCGGGGTTCGGCGCGGAAGAAGTCGCCGCTGCAGCACAGGCGGCGGAGGGCCGAGGACTGAACGGAAAGTGGGTTCTCCCGATGCAGAACACCACGCAGCAACCGGCGCAAGCCTCACTCAGCAGCAGAGCGGTGCGTGAGCGGTTGTTCAATGCATCCATCACGCGTGCGGAGCGCGGTGACTCGAACGATACACGCGCGACCGTCACACGCATCGCGCAGATTCGTGCTGAACGCGCGAAAGTGCTGGGTTATCCCGACTATGCGGCGTACGTGCTCGAAAACCAGATGGCCAAGACTCCCGCGGCCGCGCTCAAACTGCTGACCGGTCTCGTGCCGGCGGCGACCGCCAAGGCGCGTGGTGAGGGAGCAGACATGCAAAAGCTGATCGACAAGGAGAACGGCGGTTTCACGCTTGCGCCATGGGACTGGCAGTACTACTCCGAGCGAGTTCGCAAGGCTTCGTACGATCTGGACGAATCGCAGCTCAAGCCATACTTCGAGTTGAACCGTGTGCTGCAGGACGGCGTATTCTTCGCGGCGAACAAGCTCTACGGCATCACGTTCACCGAACGGAAGGATATCCCGGTCTATCAGCCAGACGTCCGCGTGTTCGAGGTGCGGGACAGCAACGGGAAACCGATGGCGCTCTTCTATTACGATCCGTTCAAGCGGGACAACAAGGCTGGTGGCGCGTGGACGTCGAGCTTTGTCAGCCAGTCGGGGCTGCTCGGTACCAAGCCGGTGATGTACAACGTCGAGAATTTCACCAAGCCGGCACCGGGCCAGCCGGCGCTCCTCACGTTCGGTGATGTGACGACGATGTTCCATGAATTCGGCCATGCGCTGCACGGCATGTTCTCGAACGTGGAGTATCCAACGGTCGCCGGCACGAGCGTCCCACGCGACTTCGTGGAGTTTCCATCGCAGTTCAACGAGCACTGGGCACTCGAAGCAACGGTGTTCGCGAACTACGCGAAGCACTACAAGACGGGGGCACCGATGCCGCAGGAGCTGGTGCAGAAGATTCGACGCGCGAGGACGTTCAATCAGGGATTCGCAACGACGGAATATCTATCCGCATCGCTGCTCGATCTCGCGTGGCACACACTTCCGCCCGATGCACCATTGCAGAATGTCGACACGTTCGAAGAGCAGTCGCTCGAGCGATTCAAGGTGGACCTGCGAGATGTCCCACCGCGTTATCGCTCCTCGTATTTCTCGCACATTTGGGACAACGGGTATGCCGCGGGATACTATGCGTATCTCTGGAGTGAAGTGCTCGACGACGACGCATACGCGTGGTTCACCGAACACGGCGGGATGACGCGCGCCAACGGCCAGCGCTTTCGCGACATGATTCTCTCGCGTGGAAACACCGAAGACGTCGGCGCGATGTATCGTGCATTCCGTGGACGCGATCCGCGCATTGAACCGCTGCTGGAACAGCGCGGTCTGACGGAGAAACCGGTGGCGAAGTAAGCGGCTCTTGTACGCTATCGACCCTTCGAGCCACCGATCCCATGATATTGAATGGCGTTCCGGTTATTTCCTTGCGTAAGCAGAAATGAGCGCGCTTCGCACGCTGATCGTCGTCGCGCTGGCGAGCGTCGCGTGCGCGCGCGGACCGGCCGCCGCGCCAGCCAGTCCGCCGCGCGAGGGCATGGAGCTTTTCCTGCTCGCCGGCCAGTCGAACATGGCGGGACGGGGCGTGGTCGAAGACGAAGATCGCATCGCGGTGCAGGGCGTCGACAAGCTCACCCGCGATCTCACCTGGGTACCTGCGACGGATCCAGTGCACTTCGACAAGACGATTGCGGGTGTAGGCCCGGGCCGCGCATTCGGCCTCGCGGTGCACGCGCGTGAGCCCTCGGCGCACATCGGCCTGGTGCCGACGGCGATGGGCGGGTCGCCCATCACGTCATGGGAGCCCGGCGCGCTCGACAAGAGGACGTCGACGCACCCGTACGACGAGGCACTCGTGCGCGCGCGTGCCGCGATGCGCGACGGCCGCTTCCGCGCGATCCTCTGGCACCAGGGCGAGTCGGATGCGAATCCCGCGGCGTCGGTGCTCTACGCGGACCGCCTGCGCGCCCTCATCGCACGATTCCGCCGCGACCTCGGCGACCCCGACCTTCCGTTCCTCATCGGGCAGCTCGGCCGGTTCGACGGCGCGCCGTGGGATGCGGCGACGATCCGTGTCGACTCCGCGCAGCGGGCAGTGGCGGCGAGCACACCGCACGTGGCGTACGTGTCTGCCGAAGGGCTGCGGGACATGGGCGACGTCACGCACTTCGATGCTGCGGGGGCGCGAGAGCTCGGACGTCGCTACGCAGCGGCGTACTTCGCGCTGATCGACCGCTGACTTCGATGGATGAACCCCGGCACGTCGACTGCAATGAACGACAGGTTGTCGGTGCTGCCGATCTTTTGCGGGATGGTGCGCCGCACGCCGATGTCCTTCAGCCGCGCGACCCACGCTTCCAT
>JALYSW010000296.1 GCA_030854615.1 Gemmatimonadota bacterium | reverse complement strand
ACCGTTCCCTCTAGCTCAATGGCATCTTGCTTGGACATTCGGCGGGGCCGCGACTAGCGCGCTTTGCGCTCTGCCCGCGCGCTACGCTGCCGCGCCGCGACGGCCTTCTTCTGCCGGGCTTCGCTGGGCTTCACGTAAAAGCGCTTCTTGCGAACGTCCTTCAACACGCCTGCACGAATCACCTTGCGCTGGAACTGCTTGAGCGCCCAATCCAGACGGTCGTTCTCACCAATGATCACTTCAACCACGTGGAATCCTCTTTGTTAGGAGAGTTGGGACAAGCCTGAATCATAGCGCGTGCCTATACCTAAGGCAATGACGCGCCGATGGATGCGAACGTTTTGAGATCAGCCCCGCGAGGTCGATCCTCCGCCCCTCGAGCCGGAGCTCCCCGATCCCCGGCCGCCACGTGAACCGCCCGAGTTACGGCCGCCGCCAGCGGGTGGACGACGTGGCCCTCCGCTCGATGGGCCGCCGGACGATGCAGGTGCGCGCGACGGGTGCGGACGAGCCGGCGGGGTGCTGCTCGAGGCGTGGCTGCTCGAGCTCTGGCTGCTGCGGCTGCTCGCCGCCCCATCACCGTTCCGGCGCTCCAGCTTCGCCTTGGCCCGCGCCCGATCCGCCGCCTTCCGGCTCCGGATCTCCGCGATGCGCTCGCCGATCGGAACCTCGAAGCGCTCCACGGGACGCTGCTTGTAGTCGAAATCGGGGAGCACCACCCTCGGCAGCCGCTTCCCGACCGCCTTCTCGATCGCGCCCAGGTCGTGCTCTTCCTCTGGCGACACGAACGTGTACGCCTCACCCGTCAGCTCGGCGCGTGCCGTGCGACCGACGCGGTGGATGTAGTCCTCGGGCATCGCCGGCACGTCGAAGTTGATGACGTGTCCCAGCGCTTCGACGTCGATGCCGCGCGCGGCGATGTCCGTGGCGACGAGCACGCGATAGCGCCCGGACTTGAAGCCCTCGAGGGCATCGGTGCGCTGCGACTGCGACCGATTGCCGTGGATGCGCGCGACGGAGATCCCGGCCTTCTCGCAGCTCTCGAACAGACGGTTCGCGCGATGCTTCGTGCGCGTGAACACGATCGCGTTGCCGATGGCATTGCGATTGAGCAGCTCGCGGAGCAACGCGGGCTTCGCCTCCTGCGACACGGGATACACGGCCTGCGTGATGCCGATCGCCGGCTGCGATCTCCGCTCGAGATTGATCGTCGCGGGCGAGTGCAGCATCTCCTTCGTCAGCGTGACGATTGGACCGGGCATCGTCGCCGAGAAGAAGAGCGTCTGGTGCTTGGCCGGCAGATGCTTAAGGACGCGCCGAATGTCGGGGAGAAAGCCCATGTCGAGCATGCGGTCCGCTTCGTCGAGCACGAGCACTTCGAGCTTGTCGAGCTTCGCGTACGGATGACGGAAGTGGTCGAGAAGCCTGCCTGGCGTGGCAATCAGGATGTCGACGCCGCTGCGGAAGGCGTGCTCCTGCGGGCCGAGGCCGACGCCGCCGAATATTGCGGCACCGGAAATGGGCGTGTGCGTGGCGAGCTCGCGAAGGTGCTGCTCGATCTGAGCTGCGAGCTCACGCGTAGGCGTGAGCACGAGCGCGCTGGTGACGCCGCGCGGCTTGCCCCCCTGCGCCTTCGCCATGATGCGATGCATGATGGGAAGAAGAAAAGCGGCAGTCTTGCCGCTCCCCGTCATCGCGCACGCAAGTACATCGCGGCCTTCGAGCGCGGGCGGAATTGCGTCGTGCTGAATCGGTGTTGGGCGTGTAAAGCCAAGCTCTTTCACGCTGCGCACGAGTGCAGCGTCGAGACCGAGTGCTGAGAAGGACATCCTCGAAGCTTAGCGGAGCCGGAGGATTTATCCCAGTGTAACGGTGCCGGACGCTGGACCTGACAGCGCGCGTCTTTTCGAGTATGCTATCTACATCGGCGCGCCGAGAACGCGCGCATCACGCACTCGGGAGCGATGCATGAAGCCCGCAACGAAACTGACCCTCTTCTCCGCCGTGGTGCTCGCGGCCTTCCTGCTCTGGTCGACGCTCGCGGCACAGAAGTCGGCGTGCAACGTGTGCGTGGCCTACAAGGGCGCCCGCAACTGCGCGCACGCGACCGCCGAGACGGCGAAGGAGGCGGCGAAGTCAGCGCAGACGACGGCGTGCGGCCCGATCGCGCACGGCATGGCCGAGTCGATCGAGTGCGACAATGTCCCGCCGGTGGACGTGAAGTGCACGACGTGAGCGGGAGACCACTTGTGGGGCAGAGCTGGCAAGAAGGATGGTAGCGGCAGTTACTGCTTTGGAAAAACGATCGAACGAATGGAACGGATGAAACGGATAGGACCAACCCAGCTTCTTATCCGTTCAATCCGTCATGATCCGTTCGATCGTTTTTCAAATTCTTGTTTCTCGTCCCCACGCGCTACAGCTCAGTAAATCAGTGTCCCCTTGTACGGACGCTCGCCAGGCCCCGTGTAGATCTGCCGCGGACGCGCGATCTTCTGTTCCTTGTCCAGCAGCATCTCTTCCCACTGCGCGAGCCAGCCCGCGGTGCGCGCGATCGCGAAGAGCACAGTGTAGAAGGCCATTGGGAACTTCATCGAGCGATAGATGAGCCCCGTGTAGAAGTCGACGTTCGGATACAGCTTGCGCGACATGAAGTAGTCATCGGACAGCGCGATGCGCTCGAGCTCGAGCGCGATCTCGAGATCCTTGTCGACGCCGACCTCTGCGAACACCTGGTCGG
>JALYSW010000284.1 GCA_030854615.1 Gemmatimonadota bacterium | reverse complement strand
TTCTAACCTTCCAGCCCTTCCCGATCTGTCCTTCATGGCGCGGTACGCCGACTCGGCGCAGAGGCGTGAGCTGGACGACATAATCATCGTCGATCCGGCAACGATGCTGGAGGATCCGGGGCCCGACTCCCGCCCTTCGGCCTCGCGCAGCGGAGCGCCTGTCCTCAGCGCGGCGACGCTCCTCGCGACACCCGGCGGCGACCCCGATGCCGTTGCGCTCGCGATGCAGCTGCTCGGCGAGGCCGCCCCACTCGCGGTGACGGCGGACGGAATGTCGTTCACCGTCCCCGGCTGGGAGCTCGGCTCGCAGTCCGCCGACTCGATGGACGCCGAAGGACTGGCGTGCTGGGTGAGCGTCGACATTCTCCTGCTCGAGAACGGGCGCTACGTGGTGCGCGAGCATCGTGCGAGCGAAGGCTCGGACGGGATGATCGCGTCGGATTCGAACGGCTCGATCATCGAAAGCGGCGCCGAAGTGCGCGCCTTCTGCACCGAGTACACGGCGGACCCGCTGCGCGCCGCGTCGCGCGTCGCGGCGCTCGACAATGCGATGCGCCGCTGGCCGCCGCTCCGCACCCCGTCGGGGCGCGCGCGCAAGACTCCGCTGGTCATCCCGTTTCTTATCGACTAGCGGTAACGGCCTCGCGCTAGAAGGTGATCCCCAGGCTGATCGGCACGAGCTCCAGCGACTTCACCTTGTCGCTGCGGCGCGCAAAATCGCCGACATCCGAGCCGTGGATGATGTTGTGATAGCGCGCTTCGAGGAATCCGCCGAGCGATCCCAGTTTGAAGGTGACACCTGCGCCTGCGTTCAGGCCGAACTTCGTCGCGCTGCCGCGGACGCCGCTCGACGGCGTTGTCGCTCGCTCGCCATACACTCCGCCTCCTGCGAGCAGATAGAATCCGGGGTGCGCGCGACCGAAGGTGTACGCGATGTCCGCGGTACCGTCGATAACGCGCACATCGATCGGTTGCGGACAGAATCCGGCGCCCGCGACGACGCCAAGCTCGCATCCGCGGCCGCTGCCATTCCCTTGGAGCTGATGCCATTGCCCATCAATGCGCAGGCTCAGCGGCAAGGCGGGCATCCGAATGCTCACGAACGCTCCAGTATTCCAGCCGGGTTGGGTTGCATCTCGCATCAATCCGATCGGGATGCTCGTGCCGCCCATGACGCCGACATGTACGTTCCGGCTGTCGAAGCCCTGCGCCGCAAGCGGCGCGACCGTCGGGACCACCGCGGACACCAGTACTGCGACACACCATGTACGGATCATGCGAACCTCCGGGTATTCCTGCAGGACCTTTCCACCCCTGCACCGCGTCACAATCGGATGTGTTGCGCTGCCTGGTCCGGCTTTCGCGCGACAGCGTCATACTTCCCGCATACCCATCCTACCGCGCGGGTATTCATGGGCGTTCGTGAAAGTGTCGCAAGGCTGATTGCAGAGGTGGAAGCCGGCCCCTTCGTCGAGGCGCGCATCGTGCGCGAGCAGTACTTCCTTTTCCCGCCGGGAAGCACGCCGCCACCGGAGACGAAAAAAGCGGGGTGACGCTTTCGCGCCACCCCGCCTCCTTCCGATCGTATTTGCTACCGCCGCATTACGGCGTCGGCGGCATCGCCGAGACTTTCACGTCGACGTAGTTCACCGTCCCGCGATCGCGCGCGCGGATCGCCAGCGTGTTGTCTCCACCGAGGTTGAGGAATGACGCCGGCACCGTGAAGGTCAGCGACCCCTTCGTGGCGCAGTTCTCGTGCGATACGAGCCCGGTGTTCGCGCTGAACGAGTAGTTCCCCGCGTCCGGCCCACTGAAGCTGTAGAGTGGCGCGCCTGCAGGACTCATCGTCAGCGGATTGCCGTTCACGTACACGGCAATGTCGTTGTCGATCGCCGCCGTAATCGTGAGCGGCGCGCTCCAGTTGGCCGGAAGCGGGAACGTCTTGCGCAGCAGCATATCCGTTCCAAGCGCCCACGCATGATTGAGCGTGAAGCCGGGCTCGCTGTTGATCGCGCATACCGTTCCGCCCAAGTCACCGCTGCCGAACGGACCGTTGCCGGTGAGCCAGTTCGCGGTGGAGAAGCCAGGCGCCTCGAAGCCGGCGTCGTGCCCCTGCGCGCCATCGAGGTAGAGATACGACGCGCCGTAGGGCACGACGTCGCCGCCCGTCGCGTTGTAGGAGACGCCGTTCGCCGGATCGACCGACACGTTCGTCGGGAATCCGGGCGCACCAACTGCGAACGTCACCGATGGATCCGCGAACGTCCCGACCGCCTGCACCGAGTTGGCGCCGGCGCCCACTACCCAGTTGCCCACCGTCGCGATTCCGTTCGCGCCCGTGGCAGCCGTCGAGCTCGATCCACCGCTGACCGTCCCGCCCCCGCCGGTGATCGAGAAGAGCACGTTCGTCAGTGCGAGCGGAGTGCCGAGCCTCGTCGAGACGAGCGCCGACGGTGCATGCGAGACCGCCGATCCCGCCGGGGCCGTCTGCGCCGGGAACGGTGTCGGATTCGTGCTCAGATACACCTTCGTGTCCACGCCGCCGAAGGGGCTGAACGACTTCGTCGTTCCCGTCTTTCCGCCGCTTCCCGCGTACGCATTCTCGGGGAGGACGAAATTCGCGATGGCCGAGCCGAGCTCGGAGCCCGCGCGACGAACCTCACCGCGCATCGCGAGCTGCAACATGTCGTGCGTGCTCATCGAGGCCGTCTGCGTCGTGCACAGCCCCGGGATCGTGCCGCCCGGAGAAAGCACTTCGATCGTCGTCGCCGACGTATTGTGCGCCAGAAATACCGTCGGAATCTCGGCGCCATCGGACAGACAGAGCCCGACCGTGAGACCCGCGGTGATCCCCGACTCCGGCGTCACCTTCACGTCGTAGAACGGCCCGTACTGATCGAGCGACGTGTTGAGCGGGCGCGTCGCATTCGAAATTGCGCTGATGGTCACGACGACCGCAGGCGTGTTGAACGAATTCGGAGGAAGTTGCACGCCCGCGTTTCCGTCACCGGTGACGACATTCTGCGTGGTGCTGCTCGGGTAGATCACCTTGTTCACCGTGCCGCCGTCCCCGGGATCACCCGGAAGCGTGAGCCCAGTGCTCGGGAGCCCGACGGTGCAATAGAGCCCCATCTCGAATGCGAGCAGCGCCTGCCGCGTCGCGAGCGATCCGCCACCGACAAGCTTCCCCGCGTCGAACTGTGTGAAGGTGTAGTCGAGCAGGCGGAAGACGAGCGTACGCGCATCGGCCTGATGCCTGGTGTTGACGTAGAGCAGCACGACCACGTACGACGCCGCCGCGACGAAACGCTCGCGGCCACGGGGATAGAGCGCCGTGATCATGTTGGCCGTCTGTGCGACGGTCGGGCAGCCTGATGGGACAATGCTCTCCTGCACCGGCGGAGCCACCGGCTCGGTCGGACTATTGCTGTCGGGCGAGCACGCGGAGATGAACAGTGCTCCAGCCACGACCACTACGCACCCTGCGATCCAATTGCGCCACATTCGTTCGTTCCCCCAAAGGTTCTGATTGAACAGCGGTCCCACACTAGTAAAGCGTATTTCCTGTTACTTACCGGTCGCGACGAGCCGCTGAAAGCGCGGATCGTCCGCGATACTGCGCCAGCGCCAGTTGTTGTCCGAATTGAAGCCCGCAGCCGTATTCGGATTGGCTGCCAGATAGACAGCGAGTGCCTTGATCGCCGCGTCCTTGTCCCCGATGAGTGTCCACACGTAGGCGCGGTCGTACTCCAGATCGCGTGTGGGATCGCTGTCCGCCGGCGCGCGCGCGGAGGTGAGCACGTGCTTCGCACTGTCCCCGAGATTGGCGCGCGTGAGTACCGCCGCGACGCCCATCCGCGTGCTCGCCGTCGCGTAGCCGCGCGTCGCTTCGGGGTTCAGCTTCACGATCGAGTCTGCGAGCCGCCATGCGCCCGGGACATCCGGCTCCATCGCCTTCGTCGCCATCAGACTGAGCCTGCAGTCGATAAAGCGCGGGTTGAGCGGGAAGCGCCTATTCCCTACGTCGCACCAATGCACCGCCTCGGTGAACTGCGCATCATCGAAGGCGAGGTTGAACAACCGCCACACGATCACGTCGATGTTGCTGAGATACGAATCCTGCTCGTATGCGCGCCGTGCGGCGAGTCGCGCGCTCGTCACGTCGTCCGTGTGCGTGAGCAGAGAGCTCAGCACCCCCCACGCGCCCGCCTGCGCGGGGTTGATCTTCACCGCCTGCTCGAGATCTGCCTGCGCGTCCGCGAGCAGCTTCTTCGCCGCTTCGGCGTCGGGCTCGAGGCCGAGCAGGTAGCGCCAATAGCGCAGCGTGCCGCGAAGCTCGAGCGCGTCGGCGTTCGTCGACGACAGCGTGAGCGCGCTGTCAGCATAGACGAGCCCCTTGCTCGCCCACTTCGACGCCATCGTCGGGTCGTCGCCGAAGAATCGCGACGCGCGAAGGGCGAGCGACCCGCGCAGCACCGGCACCGCCGCCCACGCGGGGTCGAGCGCCGACGCCTGCGCCAGCAGCGTGTCGCCGTTCTGCACCGCACGCAACACCCCCGCCGTGTCGCTTTGCTTGATCGCCGTCTGTTCGCCGCGGAAGTGCTGCTCCGCCTGCTGCAGTAGCGCCCATGCGTCCGCGTTCGTCGTCCCCTCGCGCTGCTCGCGCAGCAGCACCTCGGTGCCGAGTCGGCGCCGAAGGAACTCGGCGACGCGCATCGCGAGCGTATCACGGAGCGCGAGCGGATTGCCCCGCGCCTGCTCGAAGCTCGCGCGCTCGAAGTCCGTGCCCGTGCCATCCTTGAGCCGCACGCTCACCCGCACCTTGTCCTTGTCGGGCTCGATCGTGCCCACCACGAGCGTCCCCGCGCTCAACGCGCGCGCGATGCTGTCAGGCGCAACACCCCCCTCGCGAAAGAGCGCGGCTCCGTTCGCGGAGACGACATCCAGCCCCGGTACCGACGTCAGTCGCGCGATCAGCGTCTCCGTGAGACCGTCAGCCAGATACGAGAGCTCGTGCGACTTGCTGTCGTCCTCGAAGTACATCACCGCGATGCGGCGCGGATCGAGCCCGGTGCTCTTCCCGGCGTTCCGGATGTGCGCACCGCGCGTGAATCGCCACGCGCCAAAGCCCACCACCACCACTCCCAGCACCGCCGCGCCGATGATCTTCGCGAGCTTCCTGCGCTTCGCCTTCGGGTCGAAGGCGCGTATCGACTCCGTCGCGCTGCGCGCCGCCATCACCCGGCGCGAGTACGTCGCCCCCGAGGGACGCTGCAGCGCCGCGGCGAAAGCCCCCGCCGTCTTGAAGCGATCCGCAGGCACCTTCGCAAGCGCCTGCAGCACCACGTCCTCGAGCTCGTCTGGGACGTTTTCCCTCACGATCGCCAGCGACGGCACCCGGTCCATCGTGTGTCGGGCGATGATGGAGGCGGCGGTGGGCCCGACGAACGGCGGCGTCCCCGCGATCATCTCGTAAAGCACGCAGCCGAGCGCGTAGATGTCGCTCCGGCCATCGATGTCCTTCTCGCCCATCGCCTGCTCGGGACTCATGTACGTGGGAGTGCCGAGCGTGATGCCGGTCTGCGTGAGCTTCTCGTCGCCCATCGCGCTGACGGCGTGCGCGATGCCGAAGTCCGCGACGATCGCATGCCCCTCGTCAAGCAGGATGTTCTCGGGCTTGATGTCGCGATGCACGATGCCGTTCTTGTGCGCATGGTCGAGGGCGGACGCCACCTCGATCGTGAGCTGTACCGCTTCATCCACGGGGAGCTGCTGCTCGCGATCGAGCCGCGCGCGCAACGATTCGCCCTCGATGAACGGCATCACGTAGTACAGCAAATGGTCCGGCGTCTCTCCGGAATCGAAGAGCGCCAGAATGTGAGGATGACTGACCTTCGTGGCGAGCTGGATTTCGCGACGGAAGCGCTCCGGTCCGAGCGCCATCCCCAGATCCGGAAGCAGCACCTTGATCGCGACCTCGCGATCATGTTTCAGATCCTTCGCGAGGTACACGGTTGCCATGCCACCGCGGCCCAACTCGCGCACGACCTCGTATGCCCCTTCAAGAGCAGTCTGCAGCCGATCGAGACCGTTCGTCGCCAATGCCCATGCCCTGCGTTATGAGACACTAATCAGCGAAGATATGGGTGTGCTTCGGAATCTGCCAGCAGGTGAAACGTTCTTTACCGCACGGCTTTAGCTCTAATGTGCTACAGCGGAATCCGAGGCCGGCGCGCTGCGATAAACCGTTCCACCTTTCATCACGAAAGAGGGACGTTCCAATACGGTGACGTCGCTCAGCGGATCGCCCTTTACTGCGATCAGATCCGCCCACGCGCCCGGCGCCAAAGTCCCCACCTTGTCTTGCCAACCGAGCAGATCAGCCGCATTCGACGTCGCCATCTGGATAGTCTGGAGCGGCGTGAGACCGAGCTCCAGCAGATACTTGAATTGCCTGGCGTTCGTCCCGTGCGGGTAGACGCCGGCATCGGTCCCGAACGCCATCTTCACTCCCGCCGCGATCGCTCGGCGCCAGTTCACGTTCTGCGCCTTCCGCAGCTGCCGCTCCTTCTCGATGATCTTGTCCGGCAGCCCGAGCTCCTTCCCGTGATCGAGGATGTACGCGTCCGTGTAGATGTCGGGCACGAGATAAGTCCCGTGCTCCTTCATCAGCCGCACGCCTTCCTCGTCGACCAGCCCGCCGTGCTCGATCGACGCTACCCCCGCCCTCGTCGCCCGCTTGATGGCCTCGGTCCCGTGCGCGTGCGCCGCGACCTTCCGCCCCCACTGCGCCGCTTCCGTCACGATTGCGTTCAGCTCCTCCTGCGAGTACTGCGGTGCGCCCACCGACTCCTCCTCCGACAGCACCCCCGCGCTCGCGAGCACCTTGATCCAGTCCGCACCGTACTTGATGTCGACGCGCACCTGCTTGCGCACCTCGTCGACGCCATCGGCGATGCTGCTCAGCTGCTGGAAGTGCAGATACGGCGAGAAGCCGTTGAGATCCCCATGGCCGCCGGTCGCGCTGAGCGGCATCGTGGCGACGAGCATGTGCGGCCCTTCGACCACCCCCTCGTTGATCGCGTTGCGCAGCGCCACGTCGATGAGCTCCGCCGCGCCCACGTCGCGCACCGTCGTGAACCCGGCCTCGAGCGTGCGTTTCGCATACACGTGCGCGCGTACCGCGTCATCGATCGGACTGTGACGAAAGAGATCCGTGTAGTAGTCGTGGCTCTCGCTCGTGAGATGCGTGTGCACGTCGATCAGCCCCGGGAGCACGGTGACGTCGCCGAGGTCGATCGTAGTCGCCGTGCCTGCCGGCGCCACTCCGCTGCTCGCCGCGCCGCCCGCCGTCACCGACGTGATCCTGTCGCCGTCGACGACGATCACCGCGTTGTCGATCCGCTTCCCCGTGCGCGGCTCGATCACGTGCGCCGCGCGCAGCACGACGCGCCGCGGTGCCGCGCCGGACGCCTGCGCGTTGGCGTTGCTCGCTACCGCAATCGAGGCGGTGATGAACGATAGAACGAAGCGCGTGCGCGTCATGGTGTGCTCGTTGAAGTGTCGGACATGTTGCGGAGTGTCGCGTTGTCCTTCGCTGCCTTGATCTCGAGGTCGAGCTCTTCCACACGCGCCTTGAGCGCCGCATCGTACGCGTCGCGCGCCGCCGCGCCTGCTGACGTCACCGCCGACGCCGCATTCCCGAGCGCCGCACTCGACGTCTGCTCCACGCCCATGACGTTTCCGTGCGGGCCGAAGGTCAGCGCGATCTTCCCGGCGCCGAGCACCTCGGTTCCGAACGCGATATGCAAAATCGGATCGGCCGCCGAGACGACCGGAACGATACGCTCCTCCGCCACCGTGAGCCCACCGCGCGATTCCGCGTCGGAGACGTGCACGCGGATCATCCGCGTGATCGGCTCGCGGAAATAGATCCTCGCGCAGACGCTGTCCGCACCCGTGCAGCCGATCGCCGAGCCGCTCGCATTCGGCGCGGGATCGAGCGCGCCAGCCGGCTCCGGAAGCGGTGACACGGTCAGATAAATATTCGCCAGCGAGTACAGCTCGCCATCGCGCGCGTACGCCGCGCTCTGCTTCGCGATCGTCGTCCAGCTCGCTCCTGCATCCGGCGCCGCCGGGAGCTCGGTGAGATCGAAGGTGCGAATGACATGCTTCGTCGACAGCGGCACTGCCTTCGCCTTCGACGGCGCCGCGCACAGCGTGTCGTGCGCCACCACCCTCGGCACGAACGCGCCGAGCACGCCGAATGCTCCCTTTGCAATCGTCGTCGCGATTGCCGCGCGCTGGTCGGTGCCCGCGTAGTTGAGCGATGTGAGCACTCCCGTCTCGCTGACCTTCACGCCGAGCGTCTGGTCGAGGGTGGCCGAGGGGCGAAGGCCGAGCCGGTAGGCCTGCCGGCGGTCGGGAACGGTAGTGACGGTGAGCGTCCAGCTCGTCGAGAGCGAGTCGTGCGTCACGCACACGCCGCGCTCGCGCACGACATCGTGGAAGTGGCTGACCTTTGCGTCGACCGTGAGCAGATCACGAGTGAGGAAGTAGCGCAGCCCCTCACTCGGTGCGCGCGCGATGTCGAACGGGCCGCTCGTGCGGAGCGTGCCCGGGCGCGCGCAGCCACCGAGCACGAGGAGCAGAGGGAGAATTCGGTGTGCGCGAGACAAGAATCCTCCAATGATTCGCGGGTGAACCCTGCAACCGATTGAATCGTCGGGAATATGATAGGGTTACAGCGCGCGCTCGGCTACTCGCCCCGCGCTGTGGATGAGGCGGGAGGTGCTTCATGAAGGCACGCCGCACGGGACTGCGTCGCACGGTGCTCGTTGCCGCGCTCTCTGTTGGCGCGACCGCAGGGGGCGCGACTGCCGCGAGCCCCGTGCCACTGCCGCCGTCGTCGATTCCTCTGCGCGTAATCCTCGTCGCGAACGATGTGCGCGATTCGATGAACGTCGTCTTCATTCACGCGACGTCGGGGTGGCGAAAGTATTCGAGCACCAGCAATCCGGCGACGTTCGGACGCGGCACGCCCATCTGGCGCGAGACGATGCGCTGCCTTCACGGCCGGATTTCGACGGATACGCTGTGGATCACCTCGTGGGAGACGCCGCGCAGCGAGCGTGCCTTCGCCGCGGCGGTGACCGGCGAGTGCGACGACGGCGACAATGCCGTCGGGAGTTGGCATACGCACCCCTGGCGCGCAGACAGTATGCAGAAACCGGTGAAGACGTCCAGGCTGTCGGTGGAAGACCTGCGCGCCTTCCGTTCGAGCTCCGATCTCATCTCGCTGGCGCAGTGGGACCGGGACTCGATCGCGGGGGCGGTACGTGCGTTCAATGGATCGGTGCAGTATCCTGTCCCGGTGCTCGTCGAGCTCCGCGCGAATCTCGACAGCGCGTCCCAACCGCCCGATTCAACGGTGACGCGCTGAAAGCTCGCGCGGAAATGTGACGCCATCCGGAGCGCGGCAAAGGGGTTGCGCTGCGGAATGAAAAGCGTAACACATTGTGGCACATAATCATATAAATTCGATTATGATGGTCTAACGTCCGAAATGAGCGTGATGATGTGCGTCCGGGGCGTGATAGACCTTGTGATACATCTCACCATACATTGCGGGACTGAAATTCGTGCTGGATTCACCCGTCTCCGCCGGCACTCGTCCAGCGACGAGCTCCGGCTAATTCTTTGGCCAAATTCAGCGAGCTGAGCAGTTTCGAAGGTGAGGACCCCGCATCGCTCCGCCAGGCTCGACGCACGTCCGGCGGCGCGGGGATCCCGCGCGCGTTGCTGACATCGCTCGAGGAGCATCTCGTGTCGCTGCCAGGCGTGACGCTGGCGCGCGTCGAGGTGCGCCCGACGGGGGA
>JALYSW010000260.1 GCA_030854615.1 Gemmatimonadota bacterium | reverse complement strand
GCACATCGGCGCTGGATTCGCGCGCCTCGCGCGCGAGGAGTACGCGTGGGCGCGACGCAGCTTCGAGACCGCTCTGGTGCTCGACGCGCTGCACGAGGAGGCGCTCGCGGGGCTCGGCGAGACGCTGTTGAAGTTCGGCATGCGCGACGAGGCGCTGACGTCCTTCCGGAAGATCCTCGATCTGGGCTACGAAGACGATCTCGATCTCGTGCTGCAGGTCGGACGCGCGCTCTTCCGCGAAGAGATGATGGACGAGGCGCGCGAGTTCTTCGAGGTCGCCTCGCGCGAGCAGAAGGACCTGGCGGAGGCATCGGCGTGCCTGGGCTACGTCAATCACCGCCTCGGCAATGATGACGGGGCACTCATGCATCTGCGGCGCGCGCTCCAGCTCGATGCGGAGCACACCGAGGCGCGCATCTATCTCGCCAATATCCTCTACGATCGCGGCGAGTACGAGCCCGCGCTCACCGAGCTCGATCTCACCACTCCCGACGATCACTGGGACGAGCTCGGGATTTGGCGTTTCATCGAGCTCAAAAAGTCGATCTACAAGCTCAAGGACGGCGATGGCGAGCTGCGTCCGTGGGAAGCGCGCCTCGGCGAGCTCTCGGGCGAGCCGGACGACATCGACGAGATGCTCGCCGACATCGAGCAGCGCGTGCTCGAGCAGGAGGAGGCGCGCGACAAGGGGCAGCTCGAGCTCTTCGGCGCGCTGCTCACCGATCTCGTCGAGAAGAGAAAGGAAGATGTGCTCGAGCACAGCATCCTCATGACCGATGGCGCGGAGTACATCGGGAGCTGGGAGCACATCGTGCGCGAGATGCGCGACGCGAGTCGCAACATGGCCGACCGCTCGCTGCAGGACTACATGTCGAACGAGGCCCGGCGCGGATACTCGCTCACGGGCGTGAAGATTCCGACGAGCGACGCCGAGAGCTTCATCCGTGGCAGCGCGAACGCGGGGCTGCTTCGCATCGTTCGTTGAGGGCAGCTGATTTGCGCGCGGCGCCGCCTGCAGGGGGCGCCGCGCGTGCGTCCGGAGCCCTGCTCGATCCCGCGCCGGTGCGCCGGATCGTGCTGGCGAACGGGCTCACGGTGCTCCTCCGTCGTGACGACAGTGCGCCCGTCGTCGCCATCGTCACCTATGTGCGGGCCGGCTACTTCGACGAGAGCGATGACGTCGTCGGCATCGCGCACGTGCTCGAGCACATGTTCTTCAAGGGCACCACGGCGCGCGCGGTGGGCGAGATCTCGAAGGAGACGAAGGCCGCGGGCGGCTATCTGAACGCCGGCACGATCTACGATCATACCAGCTACTACACGGTACTCCCCTCGGCGAGCTTCGCGCGCGGCCTCGACATCCAGCGCGATGCGTACGCGAATTCCGTCATCGATGCGGCGGAGCTCGCGAAGGAGCTCGAGGTGATCATCCAGGAGGCGAAGCGCAAGGCGGACAACCCGCAGGCGGTCGCCTCCGAGACGCTGTTCGAGCTGCTGCACGATGTGCACCGCGTGCGCCGCTGGCGCATCGGGCGCGAGCCCGGGCTGCGCAGGCTCACGCGCGACGATCTCGTGGGCTTTTACCGCAACTTCTATCGTCCGCGACAAACGGTGCTCAGCATCGTCGGCGCGATCGACCTCGACGATGCGCAGCGCGAGATCGAGAAGCAGTACGGCTCGCTCGCCGATGTTCCGGTGATCGCGAACGTCGGGCCAGTGGAGCCCGAGCATCGCGAGCTGCGATACCGCGAGCTCGAGGGCGACATCACGCAGACGCAGCTCTCCTTCGGATGGCGGACGCCGGGCACGCTGCACCCCGACACGCCACTGCTCGAGCTCGCGGGCACGATGCTCGGGAGCGGGCGCGGCTCACGACTCTACCGCGCCGTGCGCGAGCGGAAGCTGGCCACCAGCGTCTCGGCGTACGACTACACACCCACCGAGATCGGCATCTTCGTGATCCACGCCGAGGGTCCGCCGGAGAAAACGGTGGACGCGGCGCGGAACATCTGGGCGCAGCTCGCGGACGTCCGCGCGAACGGCTTCACCGACGGCGAGCTCAATCGCGCGCGGGAGCTGCTCGAGGCGCGCTTCGTTCGGCGGCTCGAGACGATGGAGGGGCAGGCGAACTACCTCGCGGAGTGGGAGGCCCTCGGCGACTGGCGCATGGGCGAGCGCGATCTCGACCGACTGATGACGGCGCCGGCGGCCGAGGTGACGGATGCGGTGCGCAGACATCTCGGTGAGGACTCCGCCGGCGTAATCGTGTATCGGCCGCGCGATGCGGCGCCGATCGCGCGCGACGCAGCGGCCATGCACGCGGTACTCGGT
>JALYSW010000257.1 GCA_030854615.1 Gemmatimonadota bacterium | reverse complement strand
AGGAGTACGAGGAGATCGTGCGCCACGGGCTCGACCTTTCCCCCACGAGCCAGGTGCTCATCGAGCGCAGCCTCCTCGGCTGGAAGGAGTACGAGCTCGAGGTCATGCGCGACCACGCCGACAACGTGGTGATCGTGTGCTCGATCGAGAACATCGATCCGATGGGTGTGCACACCGGCGACTCCATCACCGTGGCTCCGGCGCTCACGCTCACCGATCGCGAATATCAGACGATGCGCGACGCAGCCGTGGCGATCATCCGCGAGATCGGCGTCGAGGCCGGTGGGTGCAACATTCAGTTCGCCGTGAATCCGGACGACGGTGAGCTCCTCGTCATCGAGATGAACCCTCGCGTCTCGCGATCTTCGGCCCTTGCGTCCAAGGCGACCGGCTTTCCGATCGCGCGCATTGGAACCAAGCTCGCCGTCGGCTACAGCCTCGACGAGATTACCAACGACATCACGAAGACGACCCCGGCGTCGTTCGAGCCCGTGCTCGACTACGTCGTGGTGAAGTGTCCACGCTTCGCCTTCGAGAAGTTCGCCGCGGCCGATCCGCGCCTGACTACGCAGATGAAATCCGTTGGCGAGTCGATGGCGATCGGACGCACCTTCAAGGAAGCATTCCAGAAGGGGCTGCGCGCGCTCGAGATCGGCCGTTCGGGATGGCACGTCGGTGCGCGGCTCATCGACGATCGCCTCGAGGACGATACTCTCGAGACGCTGCGCGGCCAGCTGCGCCAGCCGACGCCGGAGCGAATCTTCCAGGTGAAGCACGCACTGGAGCGCGGGCTGTCGATCGACGAGCTGTACGAGCTGACGCGAATCGATCGCTGGTTTCTCGATCAGATGAACGATCTCCTCGAGGCCGAGCGCCGCTACGCGAAGCTGGGCGAGATCACCGAGCTCGAGATGCGCAGCATGAAGCGCATGGGATTCTCCGATGCGCAGCTCGGCGCGCTGCGCGGGGAGTCCGAGGGGATGGCGCGTGAGCGTCGCTGGGCACTCGGCGTACGCCCCGTCTACAAGATGGTCGATACCTGCGCGGGGGAGTTTCCGTCGGCGACGCCGTACCTCTACGGCTCGTACGATGAAGAGAGCGAGGCGCCGCGATCCGGTAAGCCATCGGTCGTGATCCTCGGCAGCGGGCCGAATCGCATCGGGCAGGGAGTCGAGTTCGACTACTGCTGCGTCCGCGCGGTGCTCGCACTGCGGGAAGCGGGCTACGAGACCATCATGGTCAACTCGAATCCGGAGACGGTGTCGACCGACTTCGATATTTCGGACAAGCTCTACTTCGAGCCGCTCACACTCGAAGACGTGCTCGAGATCGTCCAGCGCGAGCAACCACTCGGCGTCATCGTGCAGCTCGGGGGGCAGACGCCGATCAAGCTCACGCGCGCGCTCGAGGCCGCGGGGGTGAAGATCCTCGGCACGTCGCCCGACGCGATCGATATTGCGGAGGATCGCCGTCGCTTCGACCGGGTTGCGCGCGAGCTCGGGATTCGGCAGCCGCGGAACGGCACCGCCACGACGCTGGCGGAAGCGGAGGCCGTCGCGCTGGAGGTGGGCTATCCGGTGCTCGTGCGGCCATCGTACGTGCTCGGGGGGCGCGCGATGCAAATCGTGTACGATCCGGGATCGCTGCGCGGCTACTTCGAGACCGCAGCGCGCGTCTCCGAAAATCGCCCTGTGCTCATCGACCGCTTCCTCGAAGATGCCTACGAAGTCGATGTCGACGCAATCGGCGATGGGGAGCACTATGTGATCGGCGGCGTCATGCAGCACATCGAGGATGCAGGGATCCATTCCGGCGACTCCGCGTGCGTGCTCCCGCCCTACATCATCCGCGAGGAAGATCTCGCGACGATGCGCACGCACACGCTCGCACTCGCGAAGGCGCTCGGCGTGATCGGGTTGATCAACGTGCAGTTTGCAATTCGCGATCGAGTCGTGTATGTGCTCGAGGTGAATCCGCGCGCGAGCCGCACGATCCCGTTCATCTCGAAGGCCATCGGCGTGCCGCTCGCATCGCTCGCGGCACGGCTGATGATGGGTGAGCGTCTTGCCGACACCGGGTTCACGCAGGAGATCATTCCGCCGTACGTGTCGGTGAAGGAGGCGGTCTTCCCGTTCAACAAGTTCAAGGGCGCCGATCCCGTGCTGGGTCCGGAGATGCGATCGACGGGCGAGGTGATGGGGATCTCGGAGAGCTTCGGCAGCGCGTTCGCCAAGGCGCAGCTCGCAGCCGATAACGGCCTCCCGCTGAGCGGCGCGGTGCTCGTGACCGTGAACGATTCGGACAAGGCGCATGTCGCGCCGATCGTGCGGCGTTTCGCGGACATGGGCTTTCGCGTCCTTGCGACGCCGGGCACCGCAAAGTTTCTCCGCGATCGCGGCATCGCGGCGGAGACGGTGTTCAAAGTGCACGAGGGTCGGCCGAACGGCGTCGATCTGATCGTCAACGGCCAGGTGCAGTTGCTCATCAACACGCCGCTCGGCAAGCATTCGCAGACGGATGACTACACCATGCGGCAGGCGGCGGTCGCCCACCGCATTCCGTACACGACCACGATGTCAGCGGCGAATGCCGCGTGCGATGCGATTCTCTCGCTTCGCTTTCGGCCGCCTCAGGTCCGCTCGCTCCAGGAGTGGCATGAGCTGGCCCGCGCCGCCACGGCCCGTGAGCGTCGCGACGTCCCGCCACCCATCGGAATCTGATGCCCGTCCCGCTGCTCGACCTGAAAGCCCAGCACGCGCGCATTCGCGAGAAGGTCGTCGCCGCGATGATGCAGGTCGTGGACGACCAGAGCTTCATCCTCGGCAAGCCCGTCGAGGACTTCGAGTGCGAGATCGCCGCGCTCTCGCGCACGCGCTTTGCGATTGGTTGCGCGAACGGCTCCGATGCGCTGCTGCTTTCGCTTCGTGCGCTCGATGTCGGTGCGGGGCATGAGGTGGTGACCTCTCCCTTCACCTTCTTCGCCACCGCCGGCGCGGTTCACAACTCCGGCGCGAAGCCTGTGTTCGCGGATATCGACGCGGACACGTTCAGCCTGAATCCCGAAGCTGCCGCCGCTGCCGTCACGAGTCGTACGCGAGCGGTGATTCCCGTGGATCTCTTCGGCCAGATGTCGCCGGTCGAGCGTTACGCGTCCGCGACGAAACTCCCGATTATCGAGGATGCCGCGCAGTCCATCGGCGCGCGCCGAAGCTTCGACGGCGAGTGGCGGATGGCGGGGGAGATGGCCGCCATCGGCACCTACAGCTTCTTTCCCTCGAAGAATCTCGGTGGCTACGGCGACGGCGGCATGCTCGTCACGCAGAGCGAGGATCTGGCGATGAAGCTGCGCCGCCTTCGCACGCACGGGGCGATCAAGACCTATGTGCACGAAGTGGTCGGCTACAACAGCCGCCTCGACACGCTGCAGGCCGCGGTTCTCTCGGCCAAGCTCCCGTTTCTGGCGGAATGGAGCGCGGCGCGCCGTGCACACGCCGCATATTACGACGCCGCGTTCGCCGACCTCTCCGACATTCGCACGCCGGCCATCGACTCTGCGAACGAGTCCACCTATAATCAGTACACGATTCGCACGGCGCGGCGCGACGAGCTCCAGGCGCACCTGAAGGCCAAGGAGATCGGAACCGCAATCTACTATCCGATTCCGTTGCATCTGCAGCAGTGCTTCGCGTATCTCGGTTACAAGCAGGGTGCCTTTCCGGAATCAGAGCGCGCATCCAAGGAGGTCCTCTCGCTTCCCGTCTATCCAGAGCTCACGCAGGCCCAGCAGGACGAGACCATCGCGGCGGTCCGCTCATTCTTCGGACGCTGATGCGAAATCCCATGGCGCGTGTGGTCGTGTCCGTAGCCGCGCTCGCATGCTCTCTCGCCGCGCCGGTGGCTGCGCTCGCGCAGCACGCACTGGTCGGCCTCCCGCTCACCGATCCCGCCTATACGCAGCTCGATGGCCTGATGCGCCAGGGGTGCGCCGAGGCGCGCGTGTCACAGTTCCGCCCCTTCTTCGTCGGCGACATTCGCAGCGCGATCAAGGCGGCCGAGAGCGATTCGTCATGTACGGGGATGTTGCTCTCCTCGCTGCGCCTGCGCTTTCCGGAGGACACGGCCCCTCGCGACACATCGCGCAGCCGTCTTTCCTTCGGCGCCGCCGGAACGCTGCAGGGTACAGGGCTGAAGAACGGCACCTTCCGCCCCCTCTGGCAGGATGTTCGCCCCACCGATGCAGGCGAGCCCGCCGTCGTCGGCGTGGGGCGCATTCGTCTCACGCTGGACGGGGGTCCGCACCTGCTGCTCGTCACCGAGGCGTTCGGCGAGACGGATGTGCGCAACGACCCGACGATCCGGGAGTCGCCCTTTCGCAGCACGCACGGTGTGCTCGGCTTTCAGGATGCGTACATCTCGGCACAGGTGAGCAAGCTGGTGATCTCGCTCGGGCGCGCACGCGAGGCCTGGCTCGATGATGGAACCGAATCGCTCGTGCTCTCCGCCAACGGTCCCGCGTACGATCGGCTGCTGCTGTCGCTTCGCTTCAACAAGTTCGAGCTGCGCGCATTCGCGGCGACGATCAATGATGTGCTGCTCGATTCCACCACCGATGTGCTTCCTGCCGGCGTATCGCAGCAGCGCTGGCACCGCTTCGTCTTTGGACACGGCCTCACGTACCACCCGACGAAGAAGATCGAGCTCACGGTTGGGGAGACGGCGGTCGTGCAGCGCCAGGGCTTCACCGTCGATCTCGCGTATCTGAATCCGCTCATGATCTATCAGATCACGCAGCACGACACGAGTCAGAACGGCGCAGGGGACGCGAACCTCACCGGCCTCTTCGCCGCGCGCGCCACCGTGGGCAAGGCGACGCTCTCTGGCGAAATCCTCATCGACGACATCCAGATCGACTCCAAGGACCGTGCGAACTATCCGAATCAGCTCGGCTGGAATCTCGAGGCGGCTTACGCACTGCCGATCATCGTCCCGACGTCCGTCGGCGTCCAGTACAAGCGCATCGACAGCTTCACCTACATCGGACAGGTCGACTACTCGAAAGTCTACCAGAGCTTCGATCAGCCGCTCGGCTCCGAGCTTGGGCCCGACGCCGATATGATTCGCGGCTACGGCGAGGTGTGGGCTTCGGGACGGTTGCGCTTCGTCGGAGGAATCGCGAAGTGGCGTCACGGCGCCTACCGCATCACCGACCGCCCGACGCTCAACCGCGTCGGCCACGCCAATGATCCGTATCCGGACGTCACCGACAACCGCCCTGACGTACAGAACGCGTACATCGGCGACGTGTCGGCCGAGTGGCTCGACGGGATCATCCCGATCACGGCGCAACTCGAGGTTGCGCGCATCACGGATGTGAACAACGTGCCCACGCCCGCAAAGAATTTTGCGCGCTTACAGGTGACCGCGAGCTATCGATTCCGCTATCCGTGAGCAGCGAATAGTAGCTGCTGACTGCGAACACGAATGAAACCCAAAAGTGCACGAATCGAATCAGGCGCGTGACTGACTGCCGATGCCAGTTGAGAAGCTTTTTTTAGGGTGATCTATGAAGCGTTCGAAGCGCGGTGCAGGGCCGAGGTGCAGCAGCAAACCGACTTCAAACTTTGTTGCCCGTAGGTAGTTGATCAATTGAAGGCGATCGGCGGGCGACAATTTTCCCGTCGATTTGATCTCGACGATGAGTTTGTCATCGATCACCATGTCGAGCCGTTGGGTGGCCACGTGTCTGTCTTTATAGCGAACGTCAACGACCAACTCGCGAATGACAAGGTGCCCTCGATCTCGAAGCTCGTACGCGAGGGCCCCAGCATAGATCCGTTCGCTGAGCCCGTATCCGAAATAGTTGTAGACGTCGAAAAACACCGCAACTATCGACCGGCTCAGCTCTGCCTCCAAAAGCTCATTATGCACTACTAAGTTTTGGACGTTCACGTCGCACCCGCATGACCACGCCATCCCGCAACACACCCTCGCGCCTCACGATTCGATCCGTGCCGTTTCCGTGTCATTCGTGCTCGTAGTTGTCAGTTCCCACTCCCACATTGCCCCCCTCCCTAACAGCAGCTAACTTCAACGGCTGTATCGCTTTTCCGCCTTCCATCCATGTCCCCACACGATTCCTGAATGCGCATTACCGTCGTCGGAACCGGCTACGTGGGTCTGGTCGTTGGCGCCTGTCTCGCGGAGACCGGCAATGACGTCCATTGCGCTGATTTGGATGTCGCCAAGATCGAGGGATTGAAGAAAAACATTCTTCCGATTTACGAGCCGGGGCTGGACGAGCTGGTGGAGCGCAATCAGTCGCAGGGGCGCCTTTCGTTCACCACCGACGTGCCTGGCGCGATTCAGGGTGCGGAGGTCGTATTCATCGCGGTCGGAACTCCGCCGGATGAGGATGGCTCGGCCGATCTCCGACACGTGCTCGCGGTCGCGGAGCTCGTCGGCGAGCACATGACGCGCGAGGTCGTCGTGGTCACCAAGTCGACGGTTCCCGTCGGCACGGCGGACAAGGTCGAGGTGGCGGTGAGCAAACACGCGAAGCTCCCCTTCCATCTGTGCAGCAATCCTGAGTTCCTGAAGGAGGGCGCCGCCGTCGACGACTTCCTCAAGCCCGACCGCGTCGTGCTCGGTGTCGCCACCGATCACGCGCGGAGCGTGATGGCGGAGCTCTACGCGCCGTTCGTGCGCACGGGAAAGCCGATCATCTTCATGGACATTCCGTCGGCGGAGATGACGAAGTACGCGGCCAACGCCATGCTCGCGACGCGTATCTCGTTCATGAATGAGGTCGCGAATCTCTGCGAGCGCGTTGGCGCGGATGTCGACATGGTGCGCAAGGGAATCGGCAGCGACGATCGCATCGGGCCATCGTTCCTTTTCCCGGGCCCGGGCTACGGCGGGTCGTGTTTCCCGAAGGACGTGAAAGCGCTGCTGCGCACCTCCGTCGAAAAGGGCGCGCAGCTGTCCGTGCTCCATGCCGTCGAGGAAGCGAACGACCGGCAAAAGCATCTCCTGTTTGCGAAGCTGAAGAGCGTTCTCGGCACGCTCAAAGGCACACGCATCGCGGTGTGGGGGCTCGCCTTCAAGCCGCAGACGGATGATATGCGCGAGTCACCTGCGCTCACTCTCATCGAGGAGCTGCTCGACGCCGGTGCGACCGTCGTCGCGCACGATCCCGTCGCGATGCACGAGGCGAAGCGCCGGCTCGGCGATACGGTTATCTACGCAGCGACGAACTACGACGCGCTCGAGGGCGCGGCGGCACTCGTCGTCGTGACCGACTGGAACGAGTATCGGCACCCCAACTTCTCGCGCATCAGGAAGGCGCTCTCGAAGCCGATCGTCATCGACGGACGCAACCTCTACGATCCCGCGAAGATGAGGACCCTCGGCTTTACCTATCGCTCGATCGGTCGCGGAGAACAATCGTGAGGGTGCTCATCACGGGGGGAGCCGGCTTCCTTGGCTCGCATCTCACAGACCGCTTTCTCGCGGATGGCCACGAGGTCGTCGGGCTCGACAACTTCATCACCGGGCATCCCGACAACATCGCGCACCTCGCGAGCAATCAGAAGTACGAGTTCGTCCAGC
>JALYSW010000223.1 GCA_030854615.1 Gemmatimonadota bacterium | reverse complement strand
TCGCTTCGTCAGGCACTGGTCGCCGATGGCGCGAGCGCGGTGTTCAGCACGAAGGGCGCGGTCGGACTCGAGGTCGGCTGATGCTCGCGCGACGAGTCGTCGTCTGTCTCGATGTGCAGGGCGGACGTGTGGTGAAGGGCGAGCAGTTCGTTCAACTGCGCGACGTCGGCGATCCGGTGGAGCTTGCGACCCGCTACGAGGAGGAGGGCGCGGACGAGATCGTCTTCCTCGATATCTCGGCGACTGCGGATGAGCGCGCGACGCTACTCGATGTCGCGCGGCGGACGGCGGAGCGGCTGTTCATCCCGCTGACGCTGGGCGGAGGAATTCGCACGGCGAACGATGTGTCGCTCGCGCTGCGGGCGGGCGCGGACAAGGTGAGCATCAACAGCGCTGCGGTCGAGCGTCCCGCGGTGCTCGAGGAATCGGCGGCGAGATTCGGCTCGCAGTGCGTCGTGGCGAGCATCGATGCGAAGCGCGAGGGGAGTGCGTGGAGAGTGTACACGCGCGGTGGCCGCACGCGTACGGAGCTCGACGCGGTGGAGTGGGCGCGCGCGTGTGTGGCGCGCGGTGCGGGCGAGATCCTGTTGACCAGCATCGATCGCGACGGATCGCGCGCGGGCTACGATCTCGAGCTGACGTGCGCGGTAGCGGCGGCGGTCGACGTTCCGGTCGTCGCTTCCGGTGGCGCAGGTTCGGCGAACGATGTGCGCGAGGTGCTGCAGAGCGGCGGCGCCGATGCGGCGCTCGTCGCGGGCATCCTGCACGATGGGTCGACGACGGTGCGCGCGATCAAGGAACTGCTGTCGTCGTCGGGACTTCTGGTGAGGGCCGTCGCTTGAGCGAACCTTCCCAGATGCTTCTCGCGGCGGTGGAAGAGGTGGCGCGGCTCGCCGGCGACATCGCGCATGCCTTTTTTCGCTCGCAGCTCGAGGTCGAGTCGAAAGCGGACGGCTCCCCGGTGACGATCGCCGATCGAAGCGCCGAGGAGGGTGCGAGGGCGTGGATCGAGCGGCGCTTCCCGGCGGATGGGATCCTCGGGGAGGAGCTCGGCCTCGCGCGTCCGGGTGCCAGGCGTCGGTGGGTGTTGGATCCGATCGATGGTACGAAAACGTTCATACGCGGAGTCCCTTTGTGGGGAACGCTGGTCGGAGTGTGCGAGGGCGAGGATATCCTGGCCGGGGCAGCTTACTTTCCGGCGGTCGGAGAAATGCTGGCGGCCGCTCGGGGTGAAGGGTGCTGGTGGAATGGGGGCCGCGCGCAGGTCTCCTCGCGTGCGATTGTGGGTGAGGCTACCGTATTGACCACCAATGAGCGGTTCCCGAACGATGCCGGCCAGAGGGCGGGGTGGGAGAGGCTCGCCGAAAGAGCAGCGGTGAGCCGAAGTTGGGGTGACTGCTACGGCTACCTGCTAGTCTCGACAGGGAGGGCAGAAGTGATGGTCGACGGACTCATGTCTCCGTGGGACGCCGCGGCGATCATGCCCATAGTAGAAGAGGCGGGCGGGGTATTTACCGACTGGAAGGGAACGCGCACCGCGTTCGGAGGAAGCGCCGTGGCGACGAATCAGGGCGTCGCCGCCGAAGCACGCTTGCTGCTGGAGACTGGCACCACGAGGGAAGTACATGCTTGATCTGTCGGAGCTGGACTACGAGAAGAACGGCGGCCTCATCACCGTCGTGACGCAGGACGCGGGGAGCGGGATGGTCCTCATGGTCGCACACGCCGACAAGGCAGCCGTCGAGCGCACGCTGGTGTCCGGCGAGATGCACTACTTCTCGCGCACACGCGGCCCGTGGCACAAGGGTGCGACCAGCGGGAACACGCAAAAGGTCGTGTCGCTCGCCGCCGATTGCGACGGCGATGCGCTGCTCGCGCGCGTCGTCCCCAGCGGTCCGGCGTGCCACACCGGCGCGATCTCCTGTTTTGTGGGCGCCGAGTCGATGGGTGACGCGCTCTTCGCCCTCGACGCGACGATCGCGGGGCGCGCGGTGGGTGCGGAGGTCGACAACAAGCACGCGCCGCATCCGCCGAAGCCGAAGGGAAGTCGCGACAAGGAAGAGAGCTACACCGTACAGCTACTCGAGGACCGCAACCTCCGCCTCAAGAAGCTCGGCGAGGAAGCGGCGGAGCTGATCGCGGCGTGCGCAGACGGCGACCTTCCGCGCGCGACGGAGGAAGTGGCGGATCTGCTCTATCATGCGCTGGTCGCGCTGCGCGCGGCGGGTGGCTCGCTCTCCGATGTGCAGCGCGTGCTCGCGAAGCGCGCGACGCCCGCGATGTCGCGTCGCGAAGCGGAGGCCCCCACCGATCCCAAAGCCAAGAAGCGGCGTTAGACGGTGGCGACATCCGCACTGACATCGCTGGCCAAACAGATCGAAGCGCTTCAACCGAAGCGTGACGTACCGCTCGCACCGTACACGACCTTCAAAATCGGCGGACCGGCGGATCTCTTCTGCGAGCCGACGACGGCCGACGAGCTCGCGCTCGCGGTGCTCTCCGCGCGCACGCTCGCCGTGCCGTACTTCGTGCTCGGACTTGGCGCCAACATCCTCGTCGGCGATCGCGGCTTTCGCGGGCTCGTGATCCGGAACGTCGCGCATCACGAGCGATGGTCCGCTGACGGGATGCTTTGGGTCGAGAGCGGCGCCGTGATGCGTGATCTCATCTCCGAGTCGGCGCATCGCGGATGGTCGGGGCTCGAGCACTTCGTCGGCATTCCGAGCACCGTTGGCGGCGCGATCTGGCAGAATCTGCACTTTCTGTCGCCCGCTCCAGAGCGCGAGCGCACGGTGTTCATCTCCGAGGTCTTTGAATCCTGCGAGATCCTCACTGCCGAGGGAACTCGGAAAACCGTCGATGCCGATTACGTGAAGTTCGGCTACGACGACACGGTTTTCCATCACCGCGCCGACATCGTGCTGGCGGTGACCTTCGCCCTCACGAAGGGCGATCCGAACGTGATGTATCGCGTGATGCAGGAAAATCTGAGCTGGCGCGGCGCGCGGCATCCCTGGCTCGAGATCAACCCGAGCGCGGGTTCGATTTTCAAGAAGATCGAAGGCGTCGGCGCTGGACGGTTGATCGACCAGCTCGGAATGAAGGGATTCCGCACCGGCGATGCGCAGATCTCGCACATTCACGCGAACATCGTGGTGAATCTGGGTCACGCCACCGCACGCGATGTGCGGGAGCTGATCACCACGGCACAGCAGCGCGTGGTGGAGAAGTTGGGGCACAGGCTCGAGCCCGAGATTAGCTTCGTCGGCGAATTCTAACCGCCGGTCGCATCACGAGCCGCGCCGCTACTCCGCCGCGATCGCACGCTCCCACGCCGCGAATGCGCGCTCCAGCTGGGTCTTCTCACGCTCGAGCTCCGCGCCGAGCGATGCGGCTTTCTTTCCGCCGTTCCCGCTGTTGTAGAGCTCCGGATCCGCGAGCATCGTCGTGAGCTCCGCAACGCGCGCTTCGCGCTTCGCAACCTCCGACTCCGCGGCGGCGATTCCCTCGCGCGAGCGTTTCTTCGGCGCTGTCTCCTTCTTTCCGTTCTTGGCTCCCGCGCGCGTCTTCTGACGCTCGCGCACGCGCCGCGATTCCTGCTCCTCACTCGCCGCGACACTCGCCGCATGCTCTCGTTCCTCGCTCACCGTCTCCCATTCCGCGAAGCTGCCGTCGAAGTCGGTGATGTGGCGGTCGTGCAGAATCCAGACGCGCGTCGCGAGCGCGCGCAAGAGTGCACGATCGTGGCTCACGAGGAACACCGTCCCGCCGTATTGCTCGACCGCATCTTCGAGCGCCTCGATCGACTCGACGTCGAGATGGTTCGTCGGCTCGTCGAGCAACAACAGATTCGCGCGCGAAAGCATGATCATCGCAAGCGCGACGCGCGCCCGCTCGCCGCCGGAGAGCGTCGTCGCCGACCGCTGCACCGCGTCGCCGCTGAAGCCGAAGCGGCCCAGGTGCCCCTGGATCGCGCCGCGCCCCCACATCGGACGCAGATCGTTGATCACGTCGTACAGCGATTGCGTCGCGGGCACCTGCGTGAGATCCTGCCGGTAGTACGCCGGCGTGATCGATCCGCCGAGCCGGATCTCTCCGCCCTCGGTGGCGCGGTCGCCCACCAGCGCGCGCAGCAGCGTCGACTTCCCCGCGCCATTCGGCCCGATGAATCCAATGACATCGCCGCGCTGCACGATAGCGTTGAAGTTCTCGATCAGCACGCGATCACCAATCGTGAGCCGCAGCTTCTCCGCCACGGCCACCTGATCGCCGCCACGCTCGCCGACCTCGAGGCGAAGCGCCATCGAGTCCTCTTCACCCGGCGGCGGTGTGAGGCGCGGCAGGCGCGCAAGAATCTTGCGCCGCCCCTTGGCCTGCTTGCTGTTCTGGCCGGCGAGATGGCGCCGGATGTAATCCTCCTGCTTGTCGATTGTTTTCCTCTGCTGCACGAACGCGCGCTGCTGCTCGAGCTGCCGGTGCGCGCGCTGCTCGACGAACGCGGAGTATCCGCCGATGTACGCTGTGCCGCTATGCGCCTCGAGGTGCAGGATGTGATCGCACACGTTCTCGAGAAAGGCACGGTCGTGGCTGATAAGCACCACCGTCTCGTCGGTCCCCTTCAGATATTCCTCGAGCCACCGTGTCGTCTCGAGGTCGAGATGGTTGGTCGGCTCATCGAGCAACAGCACATCCGCTGGCGCGACGAGCTGCCGCGCGAGACCGACACGCCCGCGCTCGCCGCCGCTCAAGCGCTCGAGCGGCCGCGTGCGCGCATCCACCGGATCGAAGCCGAGTCCGTGCAGCACGGCGTCGACGCGCGGTGCGATGGTGTAGCCGCCCTCCCGCTCGAAGCGCTCGAGATCGCGCGAGTACCGCTCCAGCACCTGCTCACTCACCGACTCGCCAAGCTCGCCCATCCTCGTCGCCTGATCCGCGAGCGATTGCTCAAGCGCGAGCAGCTCTGCGAACTGCCCAGCGGCTGCCTCCCACACCGTCTTCGCATCGCCGAAGTCGCGATGCTGCTCGAGCAGTGCAACGCGCAGCCCCGGTTGCCGCGCGATCACACCCTTTGTCGGCTGCATGTCCCCGGTGATCAGCTTGAAGAGCGTCGTCTTCCCCGTGCCGTTCCGGCCGATGATCCCCCAACGCTCACGCGCCGCGATCGTGAACGTGATGTCGGAGAAGAGCTTCGTCGCACCGAATTCCACCGAGACGTTGGACAGGGAGAGCTGCGTCATGCCGTGCTCACCCAGCCGCTCCATTCGGTCTCGGCGAGCCCGACGCTCAACCGGCTCTGCTGCCGCACCAGCGGCATCCTGAGCATGAGTGGCTCCGTTGCGAGCAGCTCGAGCCACCGGTCGTCGGACATGCGCGCGTTCCGCAGGCCGCGATCGAGAAAGCGCTTCGAGCC
>JALYSW010000209.1 GCA_030854615.1 Gemmatimonadota bacterium | reverse complement strand
GCTCGGCGGCGGGAGCGCGGATGCGGGCGCCGTGCTACGGGGGCTCAACGCGCTCGCGCCGCGTCCGGTCCCCGATGGCGAGCTGCTGCGCATCGCGATGACGCTCGGCGCCGACGCCCCCTACCTCACGACCAGGGAGCCGTTCGCGCTGGCGTGGGGGCGGGGCGAGCGGCTGCTCGCGTTGCCTGCGCTGCCGGAGCGCACGGTGGTGCTCGTGCTGCCGGGGTTCGCGGTAGCGACGGCGGATGCGTATGAGTGGCTCGCGGCGTCGCGTACGGTGGACGTGCCGTCGCCACGGATGGTGTCCGTGCCGGAGCTCGCGACCTGGGACACGCTGCGCGACCATGTGGTCAACGACTTCGAGGCGGTCGTCGCGGAGCACCAGCCAGAGATTGCGACCATCATCGGAGAGTTGCGGGAGCTGGGGGCCTCGATCGCGGGGATGACGGGCTCCGGGTCGACGCTGTTTGGTGTCGTTCCGCTGTTTGCAGACACGGGCGAAATGATGAGGTCGCTTCCGGGGACGGTTGTTCCGACGCGGACGGTCACGCGCGTCGCGGCGGTGGAGCTGGTGGAGTAGTGGGGGAAGCGCCAACTGTCACTACGAACATTGATGAAGACGAAAGGGCACGAATCGAACCGATGTTGCGACAGGCTGACGTCGCGCCCGGGAGACGTCGGAATGTTTTTCTCTCCGTGGAAGTCCAGGCATCCGTGGCGCAAGTCAAAGAGCAGAGTGCGCATCGCGTGACACCATTCTCACCGCGCCGGATTCGATCCGTGCTCTTTTCGTCTCATCCGTGATCGCAGTTCGCCGTTGCCCGCCCTATGGAACCATGCCCGGCTCGCCAACCCCATTGAGCAACTCCCTCTAGACCGGTAGCTTAGGGTGCTCTGCTGCCCCTTCGTCCAACGGCAGGACAGCGGCCTTTGGAGCCGCGAATGGTGGTTCGAATCCACCAGGGGCAATGGAATCACGTCGCCCATCCGGTCGCGCGGTCACTCGCACGCATTGACCTAACCTTCTCAATCTCTTACGTTTAACGGCTGCAATGGATGAGCTGAACGTTCCGCGGCGTGGCTTCAAGCTTCTCGCCGGCACTGCGAATCCTGCGCTGGCGAAAGAGATTTCGGCGTGCCTGGGAGTCGAGCTCGGAAAGGTCACCATGTCGCGCTTTTCGGACGGTGAGATTTTCGTGCGAATCGACGAGAACATTCGCGGTCACGATGTCTTCATCGTGCAACCGACGAACCCGCCGGCCGAGAACATTATGGAGCTGCTGCTGATTCTCGACGCGGTGCGTCGGGCGTCCGCAGCGCGTACGACATGCGTGATGCCGTATTACGGCTACTCACGGCAGGATCGCAAGGATCAACCGCGGGTGGCGATCGGCGCGAAGCTGATGGCGAACCTGATCGTCACGGCAGGCGCGGATCGCGTGCTCGGCATCGATTTTCACCAGCACGCGCTGCAGGGGTTTTTCGACATTCCGGTGGACCATCTGTACGCGGCGCCGGTGTTCGTTTCGCACTACCGAAAGAAGCAGCTGAAGGATCTCGTCGTCGTGGCACCGGACGTCGGGTCGGCGAAGATGGCGCGTGGATTCGCGAAGCGTCTCAACGGGACGTTCGCGATCATCGACAAGCGACGTCCGCAGCCGAATGTCGCAGAGGTGTTGAACGTGGTTGGTGAAGTCGAGGGACGCGACTGCCTGATTCCCGACGATATGATCGATACGGCGGGAACGGTCACGGAAGCGGCACGGGCACTGAAAGCGCTGGGCGCGAAGGACATCTACGTGTGCGCGACGCACGCGTTGCTTTCGGGACCGGCGGCGGAGCGGCTGCGCAATGCTCCGATCAAGGAAGTGACGGTGACGGATACCGTCGCGATTCCCGAAGCACATCGTTTTCCGCAGCTCACGATTCTGAGCGTGGGTGAGCTGCTGGCGAAGGCGATTCGGTATACGCACAGCGACGAGTCGGTCAGCTCGCTGTTCGAGTAGGCGCGGCAAAGAAGGGACACTGCGGTCGAGTGTCTGGCTGGATCATCTGTCAATTACGCTCCCTGAGAGAATCGATATGGCAACCGAAGTCCTCATCGCGCACCCCCGCGCGGAAAGCGGAAAGGGCGCCGCGCGAAAGCTGCGCGCCGCGAAGCAGGTTCCTGGAGTCGTGTACGGTCACAAGCGCCAGCCGCAGTCACTTGCGCTCGACGCACGCGACCTGCAGAAGATGCTCGATCGCGTGTCGGCCGACACGACGGTGTTCGAGCTCAGGATCGGCACCGGCACCTCGCGCACGCTGATCCGCGACATCCAGCGCCACCCGTTCCGCCGCGAGATCCTGCACATCGATTTCCAGGAGCTCGTCGCCGGTGAGCTGGTGACCGTCGACATTCCGCTGGTCCTCGTCGGCACGCCGGTTGGCGTGCGTCTCTCGGGTGGCATGCTCGATCAGGTGCTCCGCACGATCAGCGTCGAGGTCGATCCGGGAAACATCCCGAATCACATCGACGTCGATGTGTCGGGTCTCGATTTGCACCAGTCGATCCACGTGCGCGACCTGAAGCTGCCTGCCGGCGTCGAGGTTCTCGAGAACGAAGGCGAGACGATCTGCGTCGTGGCACCGCCGCGCGCCGAGGTCGAGGTTGTGGCACCGGTGGAAGGCGCCGAGGCTGGAGCCGAGCCGGAAGTGATCCGCGCGAAGAAGGAAGACGAAGACGAGGAAGCGGCGAAGAAGTAAGTCGGTGGTGGCAGCGCGCCGCGTAGCTGCGGCGCGTTGCTCCTCGCCGATCGTCGAGCGCACCGATGAAGCTCATTCTCGGCCTCGGAAATCCGGGCAAACAATACGAACGCACGCGGCACAACGTCGGCTGGTGGGTGCTCGATCACCTCGCCGACGTTTGGCATCTCGGAAGTTGGAAGTCCGAGGGGCAGGCGCTGGTGACCCACGGGCTCGTGGGCACCGTGAAGGTGCGCCTCGTCAAGCCGCAGACGTTCATGAATCTGAGCGGCGCCGTGCTCACGTCGCATCTCAAGCGTCCGTTCTGGTCGCCGAAGAGCGATCTCCTGGTGATCGTCGATGACGTCGCGATACCGGTGGGGACGTATCGTCTTCGGCCGCAGGGGAGTGCGGGCGGACACAATGGGCTCAAGAGCGTCGAGTATCATGTCGGAGATCGCGATTACGCGCGGATGCGCATCGGGATTCAGCCGGTGGATCCCGAGCGACGGATTGGCGATCTCGCGGACTACGTGCTCAGCCCATTCGGAAAAACAGAGCGCGAGGAGATTCTCGCGCTGATGCCACGATTGACGGATGCCGCGGAGCTCTGGCTGCGCGAAGGCATCGTTGCAGCCATGAACGCGCACAACGGGAAATAAATGTTGAAGCTGGGAATCGTCGGACTGCCGAACGTCGGAAAGTCGACGCTGTTCAATGCGCTCACGAGCGCGCAGGCGGAGGCGGCGAACTATCCGTTCTGCACAGTGGAGCCGAACGTCGGCATCGTCGAGGTGCCGGATGAGCGGCTCAAGGGGCTCGCGAAGGTCGTGAATCCGAAGCGTGTCGTGCCGGCGGTGGTCGAGTTCGTCGACATCGCGGGGCTCGTGAAGGGCGCGGCCAGCGGCGAAGGGCTCGGCAACAAGTTTCTGGCGAACATCCGCGAGACCGACGCGATCATCCACGTGGTGCGCTGCTTCGAGGATCCGGATGTGCTGCACGTGATGGGCGCGCTCGATCCCGTGCGCGACCGCGAGGTGATCGAGATCGAGCTCGCGCTCGCCGATCTCGCGACGGTGGAGAAGCGGCTCGACAAGGTGCGACGCGCGGCGAAGTCGCACGACAAGGAGGCGATCGCGGAGCTGCCGGCGATCGAGGCGGCGTACGAGACGCTCGCGGCTGGCAGAGGATTGTGGGAGGCGAAGCTGAGCGACGAGCAGCGCGCGGTGCTCGCGCCGCTGACGCTGCTCACGGCGAAGCCGGTGCTGTACGCGGCGAACGTCAGCGATGCGGAGCTCACGGGCGAGGAGGGCGCGCCGC
>JALYSW010000194.1 GCA_030854615.1 Gemmatimonadota bacterium | reverse complement strand
CCGTAGTTGCGCGGCCGGCGATTGTGATCGAGGATGACTTCCTGGTAGAGCGCGGACGTATCGGTCATGCGACTCCGAAAGCAGAAAGCTCTAAAGCGCCGACACTGCTCCCGTGAACCGTTCGAGTGTCGCGCGCTCGAGCTCGGAGCGTACCGCCTGCACCTCGATGGTCTCGAGCACGTCGGCGGCGAAGGCGTACGTCAGCAGCCGCGTGGCGGCATCCGTCGACACCCCGCGACTCTTCATGTAGAAGAGCGCCATCTCGTCGAGCCGGCCGACGGTCGCGCCGTGCGTACAGCGCACATCGTCCGCGTAGATCTCGAGTTGCGGCTTCGTGTCGATGCGTGCGCGCTCGCTCAGCAGCAGGTTGTTGTTCGTCTGCTTGCCGTCGGTCTTCTGCGCGATCGGGTAGACGTACACCTTCCCGTTGAACACGCCGTGCGCCGCGCCGCTCAGAATACCCTTGTAGATCTCACGGCTGAAGCAGTTCGGCTGCGAGTGAATGATGTTCGTCTGGTGATCGACGTGCTGCTCATCGTCGGCCATGTAGAGGCCGTTGAGCGTCGCGCCGCATCCCTCGCCGTCGAGATTCGTGTAGATGTTCGTGCGCGAGAGCTTGGCGCCCGTCGCGAAGGAGAACGACACGTAGTGGCTGTCGCGCGCCTGCTGCGTGTCGATCGTGTGGACGTGAAAGGCGCGCTGACTCTCGCGCTGGATCTTGTAATGCGTGAGCGTCGCGCCCGGCTCGACTATCACCTCGGTCACCGCATTGGTGAAGTAGCCGCTGTCACCGAGCGAGACGTAGCTCTCGATGACGGTCGCCTTCGAGTTGTGGCCGGCGACGATCAGGTTGCGCAGATGCGCGACCCCTTTCGCCGCGTTCGAGTCGCTGACGAAGATGACGTGAAGCGGCGTCTCTTCTTCGATGAATGGCGAGATATGGATCACGGCGCCGTCCGACATGAACGCCGCGTTGAGCGCGCTGAACGAGCGGTCGCCCACGGGCGAGACCTTGCCGAGCCATGGCTCGATGAGCGTGGGCTCCTCGCGGATGGCGGTGGAGAGATCGATCGCGCGGATTCCCTTGGCGAGCGCGCCGGGTGTGGAGAGCGAGGCGTCGTACTTCCCGTTGACGAACACCATCACGGGCCACGCACTCTGCGCGAAGGTGAACGGCACGAGCTCGGACTTCGCGATCTGCCCCGTCGCGCCGCGCAGCGGAGTGAATTTCCCCTCGGCGATCGCGGCGACGCTGGTGAAGTGCCAGTCCTCGTTGCGCGGGGTCGGGAAGCCGAGCGCGGCGAAGCGGTCGATGCCATCGCGCCGCGTCTCGCGCAGCCACGCCGGCTCGGCGCGCGCGCCGTTGTTCGAGATCGTGCCGAAGTCGACCAGATATGGAGCGGTCATATAGTCAGCGCTCGCGCGATAAAACGAGCGCTCACGATGCCACCGCTTCCTGAGGCTCCACGAGCCAGTCGTAGCCCTTCGCCTCGAGCTCGAGCGCGAGGCTCTTGTCGCCGGACTTCACGATGCGTCCGTGCGCGAGCACGTGCACGAAGTCGGGGACGATGTAGTTGAGCAGCCGCTGGTAGTGCGTGACGATGATCGTCGCGTTGTCGGGGCGCTTGAGCGCGTTCACGCCGTTGGCGACGATACGGAGCGCGTCGATGTCGAGTCCGGAGTCGGTCTCATCGAGTAGCGCGAGCTTCGGCTCGAGCACGGCCATCTGCAGGATCTCGTTGCGCTTCTTCTCGCCACCGGAGAATCCCATGTTGACCGATCGGCTGAGCATCTCGACATCCATGTCGACGAGCTCGAGCTTCTTCTCCATGTAGTCGAGGAAATCGAGCGGGTCGACCTCCTCCTGTCCGCGCGCGGCGCGGATGGAGTTGAAGGCCGAGCGCAGGAAGTACGCGTTCGACACGCCGGGGATTTCGATCGGATATTGAAAGGCGAGGAAGACGCCCTGCTGCGCGCGCTCCTCGGGCTGCAGCGCGAGGAGATCGCTTCCCTGGAAGGTGACCGAGCCGCCGGTGACCTCATAGGCCGGATTTCCCGCGAGCACCTGCGCGAGTGTGCTCTTGCCGGAGCCGTTGGGCCCCATGATGGCGTGTACTTCGCCAGCCGCGACGTTGAGCGAGATCCCGCGAAGGATGTCGCGATCACCAGCCTTGGCGTACAGATCCTTTATTTCGAGCACGGAACGTTAATCCTTGTCAGTAGTCGAGGAGCGGCAAGATCAACCGACGCTGCCCTCGAGCGTGATACCGAGGAGCTGCTGCGCCTCGAGTGCGAACTCCATGGGGAGCTCCTTGAACACATCCTTGCAGAAGCCGGCGACGATCATCGACACCGCGTTCTCCTTCGAGATGCCGCGTTGCGTGAGATAGAAGATCTGGTCTTCACCGATCTTCGACGTGGACGCCTCGTGCTCGAGCACCGCGGTCTGATTCTGAATCTCGATGTACGGGAAGGTGTGCGCGCCGCATCTATTCCCGATCAGCATCGAGTCGCATTGGGTATAGTTGCGCGCGCCGGCGGCCTTCGGCAGTACCTTCACCTGGCCGCGATAGCTGTTGTTCCCCTCTCCAGCGGAAATTCCCTTGGAGACGATCGTGCTGCGCGTGTTGCGGCCGATGTGAATCATCTTCGTGCCGGTGTCGGCCTGCTGATGATTGTTGACGACGGCCACCGAGTAGAACTCGCCGACCGAGTTGTCGCCCTGCAAGATCACGCTCGGATATTTCCACGTGATCGCGGAGCCGGTCTCGACCTGCGTCCACGAGATCTTTGAGTTTTCGCCGGCGCACTTGCCGCGCTTGGTGACGAAGTTGAAGATGCCACCCTCGCCATTCTCGTCGCCGGCGAACCAGTTCTGCACGGTCGAGTACTTGATCGTCGCATCCTTCAGCGCGATCAGCTCGACGACCGCTGCGTGCAGCTGGTTCGTGTCGCGCTTGGGCGCCGTGCATCCCTCGAGATAGCTGACGTACGCGCCCTCATCGGCGATGATGAGCGTGCGCTCGAACTGTCCCGTCCCTTCCGCGTTGATGCGGAAGTACGTGGAGAGCTCCATCGGACAGCGGACGCCCTTCGGCACGTACACGAAGGAGCCATCGCTGAAGACGGCGGAGTTGAGCGCGGCGAAGAAGTTGTCGGAGTGCGGCACCACGGAGCCGAGGTACTTCTGCACGAGCGCGGGGTGCTCGCGAACGGCTTCGCCGAAGGAGCAGAAGATGATCCCGAGCTTGCTGAGCTCCGCCTTGAAGCTCGTGCCGACGGACACCGAATCCATGACGACGTCGACGGCGACGTTGTTCATCCGCTTCTGCTCATTGAGCGAGATGCCGAGCTTGCCGTACATCTCGCGGAGCTTGGGATCGACATCGTCGAGACTATTGATCGCTTTGGCGGTTTTGGGCGCCGAGTAGTAGATGACGTTTTGATAGTCGATCGGCGCGTAGCTGACGTTGGACCAGTGTGGCTCCTGCATCGTGGTCCAGCGGGCATAGGCTTTGAGGCGCCAGTCGAGGAGCCATTGGGGCTCGCCCTTCTTGGCCGAGATCAGGCGGACGGTGCCTTCGTTGAGGCCGCGCGGGATGGTCTCCGCCTCGATATCGGTGACGAAGCCGTACTGATACTCCCTGTTGACCAGGGTCTCGATGGAACCGCCCATGTAACGCTCCTTTCCCGCTCATCACGCACACAATTGTGCGTGTTGAATCCTAATGGATTTTGTCGGGATTAGCAACGATACGAGTGGGTGCTCGCGTCAGTCTAAACAAAGACTGGACAATGAGTTGCGAGCCAGACCGCTCACGCCATGCGGTATCCGGCGAACACGGCGGCACCGTGTTGGCCGTCGCTAATGGTGGCGGAAGACCAGGTAGAGCACTATCAGGATGATGAATGCCGCGGCGCCGACGACGATCGGGATGAGCGGCAGCGGCTTCTTCTGGCTCCTGGCGTACTTCCCGTGCTCCATCGTGACGGCGCGCTGGGCGAGCTGCGTGTTCTTGCGGCTGAAGGCGTCGTCCTCGTGGTCCTCGAACTGAACCGAGCGGATGCCGGGGGGCATCGGGAGGGCGGAGAAGGTGAAGGTCGTGTCGCCCATCTGGATCTGATCGCCTTCGCGGAGGAGGCGCGGTACGACAGCGGGCTCGCCGTTCACCTTCGTCCCCGACGATCCCATGGCGTACAGCACGAACTGTCCGCCTTCGGCGCGGACGTCGGCGTGGAAGCGGGAGACCGTCGGATCCTTCAGCACGATCGAGCAGCCGATCTCGCGCCCGATCTGCACGACGCGTCGGCGGAGCGTGTATCCCTTCTTGTTGGTGACGTCGATCAGATGCGCGTCAGGCAGCTCCAGCAGGGGCGTCGGCCGCTTCGATTTCAGTTCGGCGAGGAAGACGAAGCGCGCCTGTCCGGCGGCGACGATATCCCCACTCGTGAGCGGGCTGCCGTCGGTCGGCACCTGCTCGCCATTGAGGACGACGACGTTCTGCGGGGAGGCGGGGGTGACCTGCGCGCCGCCGTTCGCGAGGGCGATGCGAAAGTGTCGGGCGGCGAGGTCGCTGCCGGACAGTCGCCAAGTGGCTTGGGATCCGCTGCCGACGATGACATCGCCGACGAGCTCACGCGGATTGTTTTCGAGGTCCGGCTTTCCTTCCAACTCGAGAAAAGGCATCAATCGTTCTCCAACGTCATTCGGCGCGCCCT
>JALYSW010000169.1 GCA_030854615.1 Gemmatimonadota bacterium | reverse complement strand
TCGCTCACCGATTTTGCGAAGTCGCTCGCGACGCTACGTCGCACGGTTGGCGCGGAGGTGCTGCGATGACCATCCCGACGAACGAATCCGCGATGAGAGCGTCGATCGCTCGACGCAGGCGTTCGTGGATCATCGCGGGGCTAGTCGCGGCTGGCGCGATCACGGTGTTTGCGCTCAGTCGCCGCCATGCAACCACCTCCACGGTCGTCGCATCAACGCCTTCATCCGGTCACGACATGGAGGGCATGCAGACGAGCGCAGAGTCCACGAGTGATGGGAATGTCATCCAGATCACGGCGAGTCAGATCCACCAGTTCGGCATCACCTTCGGCACAGTGGAACGGCGTACGCTCGAGAGCACGGTGCGCACGGTCGGCACCGTTACGGTCGATGAAGCGAGGCGCTCGCAGGTTGTTAGCAAGATCGGTGGATACGTGGAGCGACTGTACGTCGATCAGACGGGACAGCGTGTGCGACGTGGGCAACCAATGCTGAACCTCTACTCACCGGAGCTCGTTGCCGCCGAGCAAGAACTTTTGGTCGCGGGAAATCTCGCGAACAGCATCCACGGGAGCTCCGTGCCAGGTGCCGCGGGAACGACCATCGATCTGGTCGCCGCTGCCCGTCGTCGCCTCGCGCTCTGGGACATATCAGACGCGCAGATCGATGACATTCTGCGAACCGGGATAGCGAGACGCACACTCACGCTTCATGCGCCGGCGTCAGGCGTGGTGCTCCAGAAGAACGTCGTGCAGGGGCAGGCGATTCAGCCGGGGCAGATGCTGTACGACATCGCCGATCTTTCGGAGGTGTGGGTCGATGTCGCGTTGCGTGAGGCAGACCTCGGTGCGGTGCGCGTGGGTTCGACGGCATCGGTGCAATTCGCCGGGTACCCCGGCGCTCCTCTCGCGGGCCGCGTCGCATACGTATACCCGACGCTCGATTCCGTCTCGCGGTCCATGCGGGCCCGCATCGAGGTGCCCAATCGCAGCGGGAGGCTCATGCCCGGCATGTACGCGACCGTCGCGCTCACGACGCCCTCGCGCACCGCACTCACTGTCCCGAGCTCGGCGGTGCTGCGCACCGGCGTTCGCGCACTCGTCTTCGTCGACAAGGGCGGCGGGCGACTCGAGCCGCAGGCAGTCCAGCTCGGCCGCGAGGCGGGAGACTTTACCGAAATAGTCGACGGCCTTACGACCGGCCAGCGCGTGGTGACCTCTGCGCAATTTCTCCTCGACTCGGAATCGAATCTCGGCGAAGTGATGCGAGGCATGATCGGGCAGCGAGGCACGAGCGACATCCCGAATGCCCAGGACATGCAGAAGATGCCCGGGACGACAGCGCCAACCCCCGGGGAATCGGGCATGAACGACAGGGGCGCCCGGGTGAAAGGACCAAGCGCCCGTGATACCACCATGCAGGGGATTCCAATGTCCCCGAATCGGAGGTAGCCGCCATGCTCGCGCGCATCATTGAGTGGTCGGTGAACCACAAGCTGCTCGTTCTTCTCGCTACTGCTGCGATTATCGTCGCTGGGGTCGGCGCGATGCTCCGCACTCCAGTCGACGCGATTCCCGATCTCTCCGATGTGCAGGTGATCGTGATGACCGAGTGGCCAGGACAGGGGCCGCAGCTCGTCGAGGATCAGGTGACCTACCCGCTCGAGACCGAAATGCTCAAGGTACCGCACACGAAAGTGGTGCGCGGAATGAGCCAATTCGGATTGTCAGCGGTGTACGTGGTGTTCGAGGACGGCACCGACCTCTATTGGGCACGGTCGAGGGTACTCGAGTATCTGAGCTCCGTGCGGGAGAAGCTCCCCCAAGGGGCAACGACGACGCTCGGTCCGGACGCGACGGGCGTGGGCTGGGTGATGCAGTACATCGTCGCTGACACGAGCGGAAAGTTGAATCTTGCGGAGCTCCGAAGCCTGCAGGACTGGACGATTCGCCCGGCACTGACGGCTGTGCCGGGCGTGGCGGAGATTGCGTCCTTCGGTGGATTCGAGAAGCAGTATCAGGTGGAAGTCGATCCTGCGAAGCTGCTCGCGTTCGACATCCCACTCGAGCGAGTTACGCAGGCCGTGCGCGCGTCGAACATGGACGTGGGCGGCCGGGTGTTGGAGATGAGCGGGAATGAGTACGTCGTTCGGGGTCGTGGCCGATTCAGCAGCCTCGATGATATCCGCGCCGTGGTCATCGGGTCCGGCTCTGCCAGATCCCCCGTCACCGTCGGCGATGTAGCGAATGTGCAGTTCGGACCCGAAATCCGGCGCGGCATCGCGGATTTGAACGGAAAGGGTGAGATCGTCACCGGCTGGGTCGTCATGCGCTACGGCGAGAATCCGCTCGCCGTGATCCGGCGAGTCAAGGCGAAGATGGCTGAGGTGCAGCACGCCTTGCCCGCGGGCGTGACGTTCATCGAGGGCTACGATCGTTCGAGTCTCATCGAGCGCGCCATTGAGACGCTCAAAAGCAAGCTGGTAGAAGAGTCCATCATCGTCGCCCTCGTGACCATGATCTTTCTTCTCCACTTCTCGAGCGCGCTCGTCGCCATTGTGACGCTGCCGTTGGGCGTGCTGATGGCATTCCTCGCGATGCGGGTGATCGGCCTCAACGCGAACATCATGAGCCTCGGCGGGATCGCGATCGCAATCGGCGCGATGATTGACGCCGCGATCGTGATGGTGGAGAACCTGCATAAGCACATGGAGCGTGAATCGAAACGCGACGATGGCGATGCCCCGTTGCTCACCCATTGGGATCTCGTCGTAAAATCAGCCACGGAAGTGGGTCCCTCGCTCTTCATCTCGCTCCTCATTATCACGGTTTCTTTTCTTCCGGTGTTTGCGCTTCAGGACCAGGAGGGCCGGCTATTCAAGCCACTGGCCTGGACGAAGACGCTTTCGATGGCATCGGCAGCGCTGCTCTCGATTACGCTCGTGCCGATACTGATGGGCATGTTCATTCGCAAGGGCGTGAAACCCGAAGCAGCCAATCCCGTCAATCGCTTTTTCGTCCGCGTCTACTCCCCCGTCATCGACTTCGTGCTCCGGCATCGTTGGCCGACGATCCTCACGGCGGTCCTCCTGCTCGTGGTCACGATCGTCCCGTGGTCAAAGCTGGGAAGTGAATTCATGCCCCCGTTGAACGAGGGGAGCATCATGGACATGCCGAGCTTGTTCCCGGGAGTGGGCACGGGTGAAGCGAAGCAGATCCTTACGCAGCGCGACGCCGCGCTGGCAAGGATTCCGGAGGTTCAGATGGTGCTCGGAAAGATCGGACGCGCCGAAACCGCGACGGACATGGCTCCGATGTCGATGATCGAGACCATTGCGATCCTCAAGGACAAACAGGCGTGGCGCCCCGGAGTGAGCTACGACTCGATCGTGAGCGAGGCCAACGCCACGGTGAAGACTCCCGGCGTTGGCAACATGTGGTCCATGCCGATCAAGAATCGCCTCGACATGTTGGCGACGGGCATCAAAACACCTGTCGGCATCAAAGTCTACGGTCCGTCGCTCGACACGCTCGACGCAATCGGCAAGCAGATCGAAGAAATCCTGCCCACGGTCTCGGGAACGAACACGGTATTCGCGGAGCGAATCGAAGGTGGTCGCTACGTCGATATCACCGTCGATCGCGCCGCCGCCGCGCGGTTCGGGCTCACTGCCGATGCGGTGCTGATCGCCGCGAGCACCGCGGTGGGAGGGGCGGAGGCGGGACAGGTGATCAAAGGTCGTGAGCGCTATAGCGTGCTCGTTCGCTATCCTCGCGCGTTGCGCGACGATCCCGAGGAGATCCGCAGTACGCTCGTTGCCACCTCATCAGGCGCGCAGGTTTCGCTTGGGCAGATCGCGAAAATCGAAATTGTCAAAGGGGCTACCCTGATCAAATCAGAGGGCGGCTATCCGAACAATGTCGTGTACGTGGATGTGCGCGGACGTGATGTGGGCGGATACGTAACCGATGCGAAGCACGTGCTCCAGCAGAAATTGAGACTGCCGCCCGGCTATCGGCTCGAGTGGTCGGGACAGTTCGAAGCGATGCAGCGCGCGGACGAACGGCTGCGCATGGTGGTTCCGCTCACGCTCGCCATCATCTTCCTGCTTCTCTATCTCAACTTCGGCAGCGTAACCGAGAGCGCGATGGTGATGCTCGCGTTGCCATTCTCGCTCGTCGGCGGTGTGTGGTTAGTCTGGCTCCTGCACTACAACCTGAGCGTCGCCGTCGCTATCGGTTTCATTGCGCTTGCTGGCGTCGCCGCCGAGACAGGGGTCATCATGCTCTTGTATCTCGATCAGGCGTTCCGAGCACGTGGCGAGCGAGGGCTGCTCCGCAATCGCGACGACGTCAACGCGGCCGTGCACGATGGGGCGGTGGGACGCGTCCGTCCCAAAATGATGACGGTCACCGCGATCACTGCCGGCCTGCTTCCGATTCTCTGGAGTCAGGGCACTGGCGCTGACGTCATGAAGCGGATTGCGGCACCGATGGTGGGGGGGATGATCAC
>JALYSW010000397.1 GCA_030854615.1 Gemmatimonadota bacterium | reverse complement strand
TGGCACGCCAGCATCGGCATCAACTTCAGCGTCTGGATCCTCTGCGTCGTCATCGCGCTCCTCACCGTCATGCGCGATCGCTTCGGCGTCGTCAGCCCGCCGAGCCTCGCGGCCAGTGCATGGGCGGTCATTCTCGCCTTCGGAACGGCCATCACCACGGACCCCTTTCGTATCGGCCTTCTGCTTCTCGCTTCACTTTCCCTGCTCGCGATCGCACTCGTCTCCGCGAACCGGTGGTCGCTCGACTCGCTGCAACCCCATACCGCCCGCCCTGCTCCCATCCTCGCGCTGGGACTCGTCGCCGCGTCCGCGCTCAGAGAAGCGATCGGCTCCGCCCGCGGCACTCGCAGCCCCACCTTCGCATCGGCGGCACGCAGCGCGATCATCACGCTTCCCCTCGTCACCGCGCTCGTCTTTCTTCTCGCCGAGGCGGATCCGCTCTTCGCTTCTCTTCGCGACGGACTCCTGCACGGCATCTCCGAAGAGCTCATTTCGAAGTCCGCTTTCTTCGCTCTCCTGCTCGGCGTGACGCTCGGTGCATTCGGCGAAGTAACGCGCGGCACGACGAGGCCCGTTGCACACTCGTCCTCGGACTCACTCGAGATCGGCGCCATCGAGCGACGAGTCCTGATGAGCGCCCTCGCCTCGATCGTGTGGATCTTCGTCGCGAGCTCGGGGCTCTCGCTCACGCACAATCCGGCAGCGGTGGCGGGGAGCGGGATCACATACGCCGAGTACGTGCACCGCGGCTTTGCCGAGCTTTCGGTGGCCGCGACGATCGTGATCGGCGCAGTGCTGGTGACTCGGCGATCGTGGATTCGTTCCGACGCGTAGGCACGTGGGATTGCAGCCGCGGCGATTCTGGGCGAGACGGGGATGATCGCGATCGGGTTCATGCGTGTCGTGCGCTACGAGCAGGTGTACGGCTTCACCCAGCAGCGGCTATACGCGCAGGCGTACATGGTCGTCCTCGCCTGCGTGAGTGTGCTGCTGCTCGGCGAAACGCTCCGACGCTCGACGTCCAGTCACTTCGCCTATCACAGCGCGAGTGCCGCCCTCCTCGTGTTCACGGCATGCGTGTTCTGCAATACCAATTCATGGATCGTGCGGCACAACATCGAGCGCTACCGCGAAACGGGGCACCTCGACACATCGTACATCACCTTCCAGATGACCGACGATGCGATTGCGGCTCTGGTCGAAAGCATGAGGTGGCTGCACCAGCCCGAGCGCGACACGGTGAGGTCGTTTCTGCGAAACAAGGACGTGGAGCTTCAGCGAGCCGCTGATTCGAAGTGGTACTCGTGGAACTACCGCGCCCGCGCAGGAAGGAGAGCTGCGCACATGTTCCACGCGAACGATCTCTCCGGACCTCCGCTTCCGGTCGGGGGCACCTACTAGGATCGTAAAAGCACTTCGCGGCCGAGCCCGTTACCGGGAATCCCGTCTCGGCCTCCGCTAAATTTCCCCATGCTTCTCCGTATCACCGATCGTGGGCTGTACTGCGAGGCCGGCGACTTTTACATCGACCCGTGGCAGCCCGTCGATCGCGCGGTGATTACACACGCGCACGGCGATCACGCGCGCTGGGGTTCCCGCCACTATCTCGCATCCGCCGAAGGACGCCGCGTGCTGCGCACCAGACTCGGCGCGGACGCATCCATCCAGACGGTGGAGTACAACGAGCCGCTCGACCTCAACGGCGTGCGCGTCTCCCTCCACCCCGCCGGACATATTCTCGGCTCGGCACAAATTCGCGTCGAGTACGGTGGCGAGGTGTGGGTGGTCTCCGGCGACTACAAGACCGATCCCGATCCGACGTGCACGCCGTTCGACGTCGTAAAGTGCCATAGCTTCATCACCGAGTCGACCTTCGGGCTTCCGATCTATCGCTGGCGCCCGCAGGCAGAGGTGTTCAACGAGATGCGCGACTGGTGGCGCGCAAACGCGGAAGCGAAGCGCGCATCGATCATCTACGCCTACGCGCTCGGCAAGGCGCAGCGCGTGCTCGCAGGGCTGCTCGACACCGACCATGACGCGGACCGCGGCACGATGGGTCCGATCTACACGCATGGAGCGGTCGAGCGGCTCACGCGCGACTATCGCGACTCGGGAATAGCGCTGCCGCCAACGCAGCATGCGAGCGAAATGCCCCGCGGCCACGACTTCGCAGGATCGCTCATCGTCGCGCCACCATCCGCCGCCGGCAGCACGTGGCTGCGCCGTTTCGGCGCGGCGTCGCCCGCGTTCGCATCGGGGTGGATGCAGATTCGCGGCGCGCGCCGCCGGCGCGCAGTCGATCGCGGCTTCGTGCTCTCCGATCACGTCGACTGGCCCGCACTGCTCGCGACGATCGAGGCGACGGGCGCCGAGCGCGTGTGGGTGACGCACGGCTTCCGTGAGCCCGTGGTGCGCTGGCTGCTCGAGCGCGGCATCGATGCGCTCAGCATCGCGAGCCATTGGGAGGGCGAGGAGGAAGTCGAGTCGCCGGCGGCCGGCGAGGAGATCGTCGCATGAAGCGCTTCGCGCAGCTGTTCGCCGAGGTGGATCGCACGACGCGGACGAACGAGAAGGTCGATGCGATGACGGCGTACTTCGCCAACGCCGACGCGACGGACGCGGCGTGGGCGGTCTACTTCCTCTCGGGCGGGCGACCGAAGCGACTGATCCCCGTGCGACGGCTGTCGTCGTGGGCGATGGAGATCGCGGCTATTCCGGAGTGGCTCTTCGGAGAGTGCTACGACGCGGTCGGAGATCTCGCGGAGACGATCTCGCTGCTCCTCCCGCCGGCCACGAGCTATGCGGAGCGACCGCTGCACGAGTGGATGGAGCAGCGCGTCCTCCCGCTCGCGAAGCTGAGCGAGGAGGCGCAGCGCGAGAGCATTCGCGAGAGCTGGAGCGAACTCGAGGGCGTCGAACGCTTCGTGTGGAACAAGCTGATCACCGGGGGCTTCCGCGTGGGCGTGTCGCATCAGCTCGTGGTGCGTGCGCTCTCGCGCGCGAGCGGGATCGACGAGGGGACGATCGCGCATCGGCTCACAGGTCATTGGAAGCCGACCGCCGCGGCGTATCTCGCGCTGCTCGCGCCGGACACGAGCGATGCGGATCGCTCGCGGCCGTATCCCTTCTACCTGGCGTACGCGCTCGAGGGATCGCTCGAGGAGCTCGGCCCCGCGAACGAGTGGCAGCTCGAATGGAAGTGGGACGGCATCCGCTCGCAGCTCATCCGCCGCGAGGGGAAGACGTATCTCTGGTCGCGCGGCGACGAGCTCGTGACCGATCGCTTCCCCGAGATCGCGGCGGCCGCAGAGTTCCTTCCGGACGGCACGGTGATCGACGGCGAGATCATGCCGTGGGCGAACGACGCTCCCCTCCCCTTCGCGCAGCTGCAGCGCCGCATCGGACGCACGAAGCTCGGGCCGAAGATCCTCGCCGAGGTGCCCGTGGTGCTCATCGCCTACGATCTGCTCGAGACCGAGGGACGCGATGTGCGCACCGAGCCGCTCTCGGCCCGCCGCGCGCTTCTCGCCGATGTCGTCGCGCAGGCGCGCGCGGAGTCGCGGCTGTTGCTCTCCCCGGTCGTTGCCGCAGCGACGTGGGACGACGCGCGCGATGCGCACGCGCGCTCGCGCGAGCAGCTGGCCGAGGGGCTGATGCTCAAGCGACTCGACTCGCCGTACGGTGTCGGCCGTCGCAAGGGCGGCTGGTGGAAGTGGAAGGTGCAGCCTTTCGCCGTTGATGCGGTGATGGTCTACGCGCAGACAGGCCACGGACGCCGCGCGTCGCTGCACACGGACTACACCTTTGCCGTGTGGCGCGACGGGGTGCTCGTGCCGATTGCCAAGGCGTACTCGGGACTCACCGACGTCGAGCTCCGCGAGCTCGACGCGTGGATCCGCCGCAATACGATCGAGAAGTTCGGGCCCGTGCGGCACGTGCAGCCTGTGCACGTCTTCGAACTCGCCTTCGAGGGAATTCAGTCGTCGCCGCGCCACAAGTCGGGGATCGCGGTGCGCTTTCCCCGAATCTCGCGGTGGCGCAGGGATAAGCCGGCCGGGGAAGCCGATACGCTCGATATGCTGCAGGCGCTGCTGAAGGAGCATTCGTGACAGCCCTGGCCGAGCGCATCGATACCTTGAATTCAAGGGATATTTTTGGCGAGGTGGATCGCTGGTTCGCGGCGCGCGGCTGGCGCCCGTTCGGCTTCCAGCGCGAGGTGTGGAGCGCCTATCGCGACGGCGAGAGCGGGTTGATTCACGCCGCCACGGGCACCGGGAAGACGCTGGCCGCATGGTGGGGCCCGTTGCTCGAGTGGCTCGAGGAGACGCGCGATGTTGTCCCCTTTCGCGCGAAGAAGGTCCGTCGCAGCACGGCGCCGCCGCTGCGCGTCCTCTGGATCACGCCACTGCGCGCGCTCGCGGCCGACACTCTGGAAGCGCTCGCGGCGCCGGTGCGCGATCTCGAGATCCCGT
>JALYSW010000125.1 GCA_030854615.1 Gemmatimonadota bacterium | reverse complement strand
CTCTACAGCGCCGTATCCGCACAGCCGATCGCGAGCACCGACTTCGAGCTCACCTCGGACAACGGGATCCGCTGCATCAAGGCGCCCTGCCCCACGGACGGCAAGAGCTGGAAGGGAAAGTCCGACGTCAGGGGAGAGCTCGTCATCCCGCGCAGCGCGCTCAACACGACGGCCAGCATCATGAGCGCGTCGTACCACGGCGATCTCGCCGGCGACGCGACACCGGCCACCAGCGGCGGCTGGACGCTCGACCTCTTCCCTGTGGCGGGCGCCGAGCCCGCGCCGCATCCGCTCAAGCTCCTCGATGCCACCACGCATCAGCCGATCGCCAACGTGACGCTGCGCATCGAGGCGCGGAACAGCGGGGGTCTGCCGAACATGATGAGCCTCACCTCGAACGCGCTCGGCTACGTCTTCGTCCCGGCCGACTTCGTCGCTCACGGCGCTGAGACCAGTTGGGTGGTGGTGCCCGGCTATCGCGATGCGCGCGTCGACTTCGCGTGGGCGCGGCGGAAAACGTTTCTCGACAAGCGCTAGCGGTCAGCTGTCCATGTGAAGGATCCCGCGCTGCAGCGCGATGGTCACGGCCTCGGTGCGATCCGTGGCGCCGAGCTTCGACATGATAGCAGCGCTCAGTAGAACATGTTGAGCGCCACCGCCGGCGTGATCGACGACGACGTGTTGTGGCCGGAGAGAATGATGCGTGTAGCCAGAAGCACTCCGAAGCGCGGACTCCAGTTGTATTCGAGTCCCGGCGCGAAGCCGAACGCATCGCTCGATCCCGTCTCGAACGCAACGCTCGACGATCCGCCGGCGAGTGCCGGCCCGGTGGGCTGCTCACCGCGGACGCGCGTGCTGCCGCCGTGGCGATAGAAGAGATCGAGGGCGAGCACCCATCGCTGCGTAACGCTGTACTCGCCGGCGGCATCCACGAAGAGTGAGTTGCCGGGATCCGCGTGCCCTCGGAAGCCATCCCCCGTTCCGTAGACGCTCACATCCTCGATGTTCACGCTACTCGAGAACGCCTGCGAGACGTCGAGTCGCGTGCGCAGGATGCGCCCGGAGGGCATCCAGAAATACGTCTGCGAGTAGAGCGACAGCGTAGTAGTGTACGCTCCTCCGCCAAATCCGTCGCTCGGGCGCGAGCCGAGCCTGTCGTACTTCCCGGTCGGCAGCGCCTCCTGCAGAACGATCGCGGTGGTCGGCAAGCGACTGCCCGCGTGGAACTGCGTGAGCCGATACTGCGTGAGCAGCGCGAGATCGCCGACGCCGACACCCGAGCTGTTCGTGCCCTCGCTCATGATGTTGAAGCCGAAGGTCGGAATCAGCCCGATGGTGAAGTTGTTGAAGACGCCGTAGTTGATGTACGTGAGTGACCCCAATCCGTTCGCATGCGGCGTGCGCACGTCGTAGAGGTAGGGCTCGACGAGGAAGTGCCCAGGCGGGAGCGCGTTGGGCGACGGGGCCAGCATTGGTCCCGTCCACCAGGCGTCGTCGGTGGACTGGCGTGCGTGGGCCGCCGTGCTATCGTGCGCCTGCTGCGCCCGAGCGATGGCGGGGAGAGTCGTGAGCGCGAGCGCCAGCAGCGCGACTCGCGTACGCGCGAGCCGCCATGCGCGATCAGTTGCGTACATCGTTCATCCATTCGTTGGCGACGGTGCAAGCTCGGATGGCAGCGGCCCCTTGGCCATATCCATTCACGCACCGTATTGCGACCATAGGAGCCAATGGTCGACGCACGCGTAGCTCAGTGCGTGCGGGCGCGACCTCCGGAGCTCCACACATCATTCGTCGTATCCGCGTCCATCCAGATCCCGTGCTCGAGCTTCACCGACGCAATCGCCTTCCGCGCAGGCAGCGTAACCACCGTACGCTCCTGATTCGCGGCCCAGATCTGCGAGGTCTCGTGCACGGTATCGGAGCTGCCATCGGAGTAGCCGATGCGCAAATCGACCGGCGCCGGCATGCCGCCGAGATTCTCGAGTGCCACCGAGTACCCGCTCGACGACTTCGTCACGCCAGACAGCGCAATGTCGATGTTGCTGCTCGTGAAGTACCAGGCGTGCCAGAACCAGTTGAGATTCTTCCCCGACGCATCGTTGATCGAGTAAAAGAAATCCCACGGCGTCGGATGCTTGCCGTGCCAGCGATCCATGTACGTCTGGAGCGACTTTTTGAATAGCGCGTCGCCGAGCATGTCCTTGGCGGCGAGATAGCCGAGCGATGCCTTGCCGTAGGCGTTGTGGCCGTAGGCTGGGCGCACGAGCATGTCTTCCGGAGTGATGATCGGCACGAGCTCCACCGGCGACGGGCTCGTGATCCACGACTTCACCCGAAAGTCCTTGTAAAGCGAATCTTCCTTCGCCTTCCCCGCGTCGGCGATTCCGATGAGATACTCGAAGGTCGTCGCCCACCCCTCGTCCATGAAGCCGTAGCGCGTCTCGTTGATCCCCATGTAGAACGGGAAGTACGTGTGCGCGATCTCGTGCTCGGCCACGAATCGCGATTGGGCCGTGTCGGCGCTGGAGCCGTCGTTCACCATCATGGGATATTCCATGTCGGCGCTTCCCTGCACGATCGTCGTCTTCTCGTACGGATACGGCACGCCGGGCCAGTTGTGCGAGAACCAGTCGAGGGCGTGGCGGCCGAACTGTACCATGTAGTGGAAGTCGGCTGCAGAGTCGTTGTACGCGGACTGCACGGAGGCGCGCCGATGATCGCGATCGTCGACGACGACGCTGGATGCATCCCACACGTAGTGATCGCTAAGGGCGAAGGTCATGTCGGGGATGTTGGTCGCCGTGAAGTGCCAGTTGTTCACGGCGTTGCGCGATGTCACGCGCTTCGCGGCGAAGTCCGCTGGGCTCGCGACGTGAATCACGTCGTCCGACGTGAGCGAAGACGCGAAGCGCTTCGCGATCTCCGGCTGCAGCACCTCGTCCGGATTGCGCAGCGTCCCCGTTCCGTAGACGACGAAGTTCGCGGGCGCACGCACGGTGACGTCGTAGTCGTTGAAGTCGCTGTAGAACTCCTGATCGTCCGTGAACGTCATCTCGTCCCATCCGTTGTAGTCGTCGTAGACGGCGACGCGGGGATAGAAGTACGCGAGATAATAGGTGCTCGAGTCGAGCATCCCCTCGCGGCCGGCCTCGCGGGACAGCTCGTACTGCCAGCTGATGGACATCCGCACGGAGTCGTGTGGTGCGAGCGGCGTGGGCAGCGTGATGCGCTTGTTGGTGAAGACGTGCGGATCGTTCACCCACTTCTGTGCGACGCCGTTCACGGCGAAGGAGTCCACCGTCACGCCGTTGGTGAGATAGGCGAGGCTCGTCGCGTCCTCGCGCGGGGCCTCGGGGCGATGGACGTTCATGAACAGCTTCATGTTGGTGCTGTGAAGCGTATCCGGGCTGTTGTTGAAGTAGGTGATCTCCTCCGTGCCGGTGATCAGGCGTGATGGAGGGAGCGCCGTGACGGTGATCGAGTAGCGACCGCGATTCTGCCAGTAGTGCGGGCCTGGCTTTCCGTCGGGAGAGCGCGTGCCGTTCTGATACGCGCGTGCGACCGCGCGCGGCATCGGGAGCGGGCGCGCTGGCGGTGGCGCGAGGGGCAGCAGTAGCAGCGCGAGGAGACTCGTGCGCGCGGCGAGCGCATGAGACGATGCGACGAAAGGGCTGAGGATCACGGGGCTCTCTCGAGTGTGACGCTGGTGGGCGATATGGAGCACTGCGTAAAGCTGACGACGGCACCGGGAACTTGGCAGGTGGCGAATGGCAGGTGGCGAATGGCAGGGTGGCGAATGGCAGGTGGCGAGCTCGCCTATCCCCGCCGCAGGCGAATTGTGAACGTACTCCCCACGCCCAGCGTGCTCACGGCCGAGATGTCACCGCCCATGCCGCGCGCCATCTCGCGGCTGATCGAAAGTCCGAGTCCACTCCCTTCGACGCGCGCGGCCTTGCTGTTCTCCACCTGCACGAACGGCTCGAAGATCGCCTCGAGCCGATTCGCCGGAATACCGACACCAGTGTCGCGCACGCGTAACTCGACCATCTCGTCATCGTCGGCCGCGGGCGCTGCATCAACGTTCACGCAGCCCCCCGGCATCGTGAACTTGACCGCATTCGACAAGAGGTTGAGCAAAATCTGCTCGACCTTCTCGCGATCCACCGCAGCCATGAACCCGAGCGGAACATCCACCTCGAAGCGCAGGGCGCGCGAGGCGAGCTGCGGCTCGATCATCGGCACCGTTGACTGCACCACATCGTTGAGCGAGATCGACTGCACGTCGTAGTCGACGCGCCCCGACTCGATGCGGGCGAGGTTCAGCAGATCGTTGATCAGTCGAAGTAGATGCTGCTGGCTTCGCGCGACGCGTCCCAGCGCTTCGGCCTGCGCACTCGTCACCGGGCCGTGCACCCCCATCTCCAGCAGCTGCACGTAGCCGCCGATCGCGTTGAGCGGCGTGCGCAGCTCGTGGCTCATCATCGCGAGGAACGAGCTCTTTGCGCGGTTCGCATCATCGGCGAGCGAGCGCTGGCGCTCCAGCTCGAGCGTCTGCGCCAATAGTTGCTCCTGGCTCAGCTCGAGCTCCAGCGCCTGACACTCCAGCTGCTCGTTCGCACTCTGCACCTCGGCTCGGTGCGCGTTCGCGTTCGCCATCGCCTCCTCCGCCGCGCGCTTCGCCTCGAGCAGCGCATCCTCGAACTTCCGACGCTCGATGAGGCGCAGCAGCACCGCGTCGGTGATCCACTCGCCGCTCCGCTCGCGACGGATGGCATTCGCGAGCACCGCAACATCCTCGCCCCCCTTGGCGCGCAGCAGCAGGAAGATCTCCTCCGCGCTTCCACGCAGTCGCAACAGCGGGAAGAAGTGCGTCTGATGGAAGATGCGGCTGCCGACGGTCAGAATCGTCTCGATGTGCTTCCCCACAATCTCCGCACGCGCATAGCCGAGCATGTCGAGCAGCGTCTGATTGACGACGCGCACAGCGCCATCATCGGAGAAGGAGACGAATCCGCATGGCTCGGCGTCGAGTAGCGGGTCGATCGCGTCCGCGCCGGTCGTCATGGGCCGCGCGGGGAAGGAGCTCTCATCCGGCGATCTGCGCCACTGATCGCGTGGCAACAGGAGTTCCGAGATATTCGCGCATGAC
>JALYSW010000082.1 GCA_030854615.1 Gemmatimonadota bacterium | reverse complement strand
GTGCGCGTGTGCTCCGGGCGCTTCGAGGCGGGGATGCAGGTGAAGCTCGGACGCACGGGGAAGATCGTGCGGTTGCCGGCGCCGCAGCAGTTTCTCGCGCGCGAGCGGAGCGCGGTGGAAGAGGCGTGGCCGGGGGATGTGATCGGCGTCGTCGACAAGGGGACGCTGCGCATCGGCGACACGCTCTCACCGAATGGCGACGTCGAGTACAAGGGAATCCCGCGATTTGCGCCGGAGCACTTCGCGCGCATCATCGGGACGGATCCGATGCGACGGAAGCAGCTCGACGCCGGGCTGCGTCAGCTCACGGAGGAGGGTGCCGCGCAGGTGTTCTTCACGGAGGTCGACGGCGGACCGAATCCGGTGATCGGTGCAGTGGGCATGCTGCAGTTCGACGTGATGCTCTTCCGACTCGAGAACGAGTACGGCGCGCCGTGCCGCATCGAGAAGCTTCCGTATCGCTACCCGCGCTGGGTGACGGGGCCGGAGGCGGCGATCGAGCGCGCGTCGCGGGGTGGTGGGCGGATGCGGCTGTACGACTCGAAGGGGCAGTCGCTGCTCGTGTTCGACGAGCAGTGGACGCTGCGCAGCACGCAGCAGCACGAGTCGACGCTCACCTTCCACGAGGTGGCACCGCAGTAGACACGAGAGATCGAATGACGAGTCCCCTGCGCGGCACCTTTCGCTCGCTCGACATCTTCAACTACCGCGTCTGGGCCACGGGCGCGATCGTGTCCAACGTCGGCACGTGGATGCAGCGCACGGCGCAGGATTGGCTCGTGCTCGCGGAGCTCACGAACAGAAACGCGACCGCGATGGGCGTGATCATGGCGCTTCAGTTCGGGCCGCAGCTGCTTTTTCTCCCGGTGAGCGGGCTCGCCGCGGACCGGCTCGACCGGCGAAAGCTCCTGCTCGCCACGCAGAGCAGCATGGGCGTGCTCGCCCTCCTGCTCGGGATTCTGACGGTCACCGGTCTCGCGCGCCTCTGGCACGTCTTCGTCTTCGCCTTCCTGCTCGGCACCGTCTCGGCATTCGACGCGCCTGCGCGCCAGACGTTCGTCTTCGATCTCGTCGGCGAATCGGACTTGTCCAATGCGGTGGCGCTCAACGCGGCCTCGTTCAACATGGCCCGGATGATCGGACCAGCGATCGCGGGACTGCTCATCACCGCGGTGGGAACGGGCTGGGTGTTCCTGATCAACGCCGCGTCGTTCGTGGCGGTCATCGCATCGCTCATGATGCTGCGCCGCGGCGAGCTCACTCCGACGATTGCCACGCGCTCGACGCACAATGGCTTCATCGATGGCTTTCGGTACGTGCGTGCGCACCCCGATCTCTTTGCGATCCTCCTGATGTTCTTCTTCATCGGTACCTTCGGTCTCAACTTCCCGATCTTTATCTCCACCATGGCGGTGTCGGTCTTCCATACGGGCGCGCGTGGCTTCGGGCTACTGTCATCGATCATGGCGATCGGTTCGGTCGGGGGGGCGCTTGTTGCCGCTACACGCAGGCGGCCGAACATCCCTGTGCTGTTGGCGGGTGCCGCCGCCTTTGGCTTCGGATTTCTGTTTGCGGCGCTCGCTCCCAGCTACTGGCTCTTCGGCCTCGCACTCATTGCGGTGGGAGCGTCGGCGCAAACATTCACGAGCAGCGCCAACGGTCTCGTGCAGCTCTCGACAGAGCACGCGATGCGCGGGCGCGTGATCGCCATTCTGCTCGCGCTGGCGATGGGAACGACGCCGATCGGCGCGCCGATCGCAGGATGGGTCGCCGATCACTTCGGCCCTCGCTGGTCCCTCGCACTCGGCGGCGCGTCGGGGATCATCGCGGCGGGCGTCGCGCTTCGATACCTCGCGAAGCACCGCCATCTGCGCGTGCGATTTGCGGGCGGGCTCCCGCACTTCACAATGGACCCCGAGGAGCCGCTGATCGCGGGACCGGCGTACTAGCCTCGCAGATCCAACGGTCTACCAGCCGTATCACGATAGGGTGCTGCGAGGAAGTTCCCGAAGGTGACGGTCAGCTAACGCTGAGCAAACGTCTCGTGAGGAGATTGCCGCAGAACTACTCGGCACTCATAACCATGCTCCCCCGAGGTACAAATGACGTCGTTCTTCCTGATTCGCGGCCACTTCGCCGCGACAGCAGTATTCGCCGCCTTTGCGCTGTCCTCCTCATCGCTCGCCGCTCAGGAGAACGCGCCGAACACAACCGGCCTCCCGATGTACCCGAAGCTCACGAACGGCTCCGAGTATCCGTCGGTCACCATTAAGACCGCCCACTACAAGGTCTACACGGCGGGTAGCAGCGACCCCGTGGCCGTCGTGGAGGCGTGGTACCGCAAGTCACTCCCCCATGCAGTCGAAACCAAGGACGACAATTCCCTCACGCATGGCATCATATTGACCGTCGGCAAAGACAAGGTGCTCGTCTACTCGCTCGGAAACTTCAAGACCGCGGTGGTCGAGCTCCAGAAATACATAGGGAACTGATCGCTCTTTCGCGTGCGCGAGAGCCGCGGGACAGGCGGAGCTATCGATCGCTGTCGCGCACGTGCGGAGCTCCCGTTTCGCGCAGATCCGGCGGATAGTCCGGCGGCTGAACGGGAGCCTCGCGCGCCTGCTCCGAGATTCGCTCCTCGTATTCCAGCACGTTGTCCGGCGTGTACGTGTGGTTCACGTTCGGCATTGGAGTCTGCGCATATTTCGCGCGCCATTCTCCAATCGACTCATCGATGACCTCGGCGGTGATGCGACCGTCGTCGCGCGCGCCGTGGTGGCCGAGTCCGCCGTCGATCGTGCGGTTGGCCGGCTTCCACATGCGATACCAGATGGTCAGCGAGTCGTGCAAGGCGCCCGTGCTCGACGGCGCGCCGTTCAGCGATGACGGATCGAGCTCGAGGCGGCATGTCGTCCTCACGCGGTCGATCATCCAACGCAGCGTGAGTGTCGCGAGCCCGCGCTCGGGCCAAGGGTAGCCACCTCCCACATCCGAATGCACCCCGGTGAACCAGCGCTGCTCCACTTGTTGCCCTTGTTCGCGCGCGTCCGGCTGCTGCAGCCACAGTGTTGGCACGAACGGGCGCCGGCGTTCATCCGCCGCCACCGCGTGAAAGGCGCAGTCGACCCAGCTGCTCAGCGTCACGTCGTGAAAGCCGTAGCGATGCGCCGTGAGATGCCCGATCAGCCCCACAGGAATGCCCAGCGAGCCCACGGTATCCCAGACGCCGATGCACGTGATCCGGAAGTCCGGATGCGAGTTCTCCTCTCGGAAGTCCACCGACGATTGCGCGGCGGGCGCCGTCGCATCGCCACGCGCGCGATAATGACCGAACGCCTGGCCCACCGCTGCGTCGATGGTCTTTCCGATCGGCAGCTTCTCGGGATTGATGATCCCGCAGTTGCGCACGAGCCCCGCGAGGCTACGCACCGTGTACGCACCACGACTGAAGCCGAAGAGGTAGACGTAGTCGCCGGGATGATAGCTGTCGACGAGAAAGCGATAGCACTCGCGGATGTTGCGGTCGATCCCGCGCCCCGTCGCGCCGCCGACGACGCGATCGATGAAGCCGCCGGTGCCTACGCCCGGATGATAGAACGCGAGCTGCGGGGTGCCGTCATCCGCCTTCGGCTTCACGAGCTGGTAGGTGAGCCACACGTTCGTGGTGGCCGAGTCGCCGATCGCGTCGGTGGCCTTCGTGCTGTTCCAGGTGCCGTCCGCGCAAATGACGATGCGCTTGTGCGTCTGCCGCACGGCATCGACATCGAGATTGGTTTGAAGCTTCGACGGCGCGCTCCACGGCGTTCGCGCGGGAGCCGTGATGTCCAGCGGTCGCAGTGGGCGATCGCCGCCGGTCATTTCTTCGAGGCGAGCGCCTTGACGAGCTCTCGACGGATGCTGCGGCCGAGTGCGTCCTGGCTCGCGAATTTGTGCTCCTTCCGCCACGCCGGCAGGGGCACGACCGTCTTCGCCATCATCGGGTGGCCGCCCGCACTCCCGAATGATCCGAAGCGCCGGCGGATCTTCTCGCCGAGCCTCGCGTTCGGCGAGAGCGAACGCAGGCTCATCGCGAACTTCCCCGCGAACACGCCGGACACCGCCGAGATCTCCGCGCCCGCCATCCCGAGGCAGAACTCGGCGAGCTGCGCGACGATGTGCTCCTGGTCCGCCGGGAGGAGGCCGAGATGGATGTAGGCGAGCCCATTGCGCACACGCGCGTGCTCGAGCGCGATGCCGAAGCGCTTGAGTGCGAGCGGGCGATACGAGGGATGCTGGATACGCCGCAGCGCGACGTGATCGGCGCGCGCGAAGAGGAGCGCGAACATCTGCAGATCCTCGTCGCTCGCCGCGCGCGACAGCGATTTCGTATCCGTTACGATCCCATAGAGCAGCGCCGTCGCGAGGCGCGTCGTCACGCCGTCCGCATCCGCTGCAAGGAGATATTCCGCTGCCATCGTCGCGCTCGCGCCGTAGTTCGTACGTACGTCGCGGAAGCGCGCGCGGTACGAGCCGGTGGTGGGATGATGGTCGATCACCGCGGCGACGCTCGGCAGCGCATCGCCGAAGTACGGCGGCTGCACGTCGACGAGCACGAGCGGCGCGAGCAGCGGGACGCGTTCGATGGGAACGTGGCGCACGCGCTCGTTGAGCTCCGCAATCAGACGCTGATTCTCGGGGCGCGTGATCTGGCCAGCGGTGACGATCGGCGAGCGCGCGGCGGAAAACCCGAGCGTGCGGCGGAGCGCGAGCGCAGAGGCGATCGCGTCGGGGTCGGGATCGTTCTGCACCAGGAAGGTGCAGCGCGTCGCGCCCGCGAGCGCGCGGCGCAGCTCGCGAAGGCGCTTTCGCGCGGCGGGATCCGCGCTCACGAGCGCGGCAAGCCGCGAGTGGATGATGTGGCCGCGCTGCCGCCGTGCCGTCATCTCATCCGCCTGCGAGGGTCGATCGAAAGCCGCGAGTCAGGGACCGCTCGGAGCGACATACCTGTCGTTGTATCGCTCGATCGACTCGCGGATGATCTGGATTGCCTTCGGCGCCTGCTCCCATCCAATCGTCTGCACGCGCTTTCCCTCCAGATCCTTGTAGATATGGAAGAAGTGCTCGACTTCCTTCAGATAATGCTGCGGGATGTCCGCGATGTCGAAGTATTCCTCGTAGAACGGATCGTTGCTCGGGACGGCGAGGATCTTGTCATCCGCCTCGCCACGATCCGTCATGCGCAACACGCCGATCGGCCGCGCGTCGATCTGGCATCCGGGGAACGTCGGCTCGTTCAGCAGCACGAGAATATCCGCGGGATCGTTGTCCTCGGCGAGCGTGCGCGGGATGAAGCCGTAGTCGGCCGGATAGTGCACCGCCGAGTAAAGCACGCGGTCGAGACGAAAGAGCCCGGACTCCTTGTCGAGCTCGTACTTGTTGCGGCTGCCGCTCGGGATCTCGATGACAGCGGTGACCTTTTCCGGCGGATGCGACCCCGCCGGAATGCCGTGCCATGGGTGGATCAACGCACCGACCCCGCCGCCTGCTCACCATCGCGCTGCATCGTGCCCTTGTACGCGTGCGTCTCATCGGCAATGCCGAAGTTCATCGTGTTGAGCTCGGCGATCTTCGCCATTTCGTCGCGGGAGAGATCGGGGAGATCGCTCGCGGCCGCGAACTCGTCGAGCTGCTCGTCGTCGTAAATGTTCGGAAGGGTCGTCACGATGAGTGGATCGGCGAGGAGCCACTTGAGGGCGGCCTGGCCAAGGGTCATGCGCTTCGTGAGAAAGTCGAGGGTGCGGACTTTCTGAACGCCGTTGATGAGCCACGAGTGCGGCCGATGGCGGCGGTGATCGTTCTCGGCGAACACCGTATCCTCGGTGTATTTCCCTTCGAGCATCCCGGAGGCGTGGGTGACGCGGACGTTGAAGACGCAATCGGGCGCGTGCTCGCGAGCGGCATCGAGCATCGCCGTGCCCGGGTGCTGTTCGATGATGTTCCAGATCATCTGGATGGTGTTGATGTCGGGCTCGCGCTCGACCAGCTCGACCGCTTCGTACAGCCAACCGATCGCGGGCCCGAAGGCGGCGCCCCACGCGCGAATTTTTCCTTCGCGCACGAGCTCGCGCATCGTCTCCCAGATCTGCGGATCGCGCACGTGCTCCATCTTGATGTTATGGAGCTGGATCACATCGATGTAGTCGGTCTCGAGGCGCTCGAGGCACTTGTCGACGGCGTGGCGCATGAACTTCGGCTCGAAGCGCTGCGGAAGCTCGCTCTGTCCGCGGCGCGCCTTTGCGGCTTCTTCGTCGTAGATGTCGTAGCCGATCTTGGTGCCGTAGACGACTTCGCTGCGACGACCCTTGAACGCGGATGCAAGCTGGCGCTCGCTGCGGCCGTTGCCATACGCGTCGGCGGCGTCGAAGAAGGTGACGCCGTTCTCATCGAGTGAGCGACGCAGCATCGCGATCGCCTGCTCGTCGGTGACATCGCCCCACCAGCCGGTGGCGAGCGTCCAGAGTCCGAAGCCGACTTCGCTTACGCTGACACCGGTGCCGGGAAATGTGCGGAATTTCATGACAGGAGTCGCGCGGTCGCGGTCGCGAAGTAAGTGAGAATGAAGTCCGCGCCGGCGCGCCGAATGCCCATCAGCGACTCGAGCATCGCGCGCTCGCGGTCGATCCAGCCACGCTCGGCTGCTGCAAGAATCATAGCGTACTCGCCACTCACCTGATAGGCGGCGACGGGGTAGCCCGTCTCCTGCTTCACGCGCGCGACGATGTCGAGATACGGCCCCGCTGGCTTGACCATGATCGCATCTGCGCCCTCCTCGATGTCGAGCCATACTTCTCGCATCGCCTCGTCGCTATTCGCAGCGTCCATCTGATAGCCGCGGCGGTCGCCGGATTGCGGCGTCGAATCGGCAGCCTCGCGGAACGGGCCGTAGAATGCCGACGCGTACTTGGCGGCGTAGGCGAGGATCGCGGTGCTGGTGAGCTTCTGTGCGTCGAGCGCGCGCCGGATCGCGCCGACGCGGCCATCCATCATGTCGCTCGGCGCGACGATGTCCGCGCCCGCGGCGGCGTGAGCGAGCGACGTGCGGGAGAGGAGCTCGAGCGTCGCATCGTTGTCGACTTCTCCGTCGCGGAGGATGCCGCAGTGGCCGTGATCGGTGTACTCGCACATGCAGACGTCCGTGATCACGACGAGCTGCGGAAATTTCTGCTTGAGCGCGCGAATCGCGTTGGGGACTGGTCCCTTCTCATCCCACGCGGAAGATCCGGTGGCGTCCTTGGTGTCGGGGAGGCCGAAGAGGATGACGCCGCCAACGCCCTCCTCGCTCGCCTCGTGCGCCTCGCGCAGCATCTCATCGACGGAGAGCTGGAAGACGCCGGGCATCGAGCCAACGGGTTTGCGCACGTTGGAGCCCGAGCGCACGAAGAGCGGAAGCACGAGCTGCGACGCGGAGAGATGCATCTCCTGAATCAGCTTGCGCAGCGGCTCGGTGCGGCGAAGACGCCGCGGACGATATTCGGGAAAGGAGGGCATCGCAGCTAATAGTTGACTAAGTCAAGTAATTCTCGCATCGTGATCACTCCGGCTGCGGCGACGGGATCTTCGCCGAATCCGCGCGCACCGCGGCGAGGATCTCCGCCGCACCGTCGCGCCGCATCTGCGCCGCGAGCGCCTGGCCGACCTGCTCCGCCGACTGCGTGCCGACGCTCTGCGAGCCGCGCAGCATCTGCTTGCCGTGCAGATCGCTGACGAGTGCGTGCAGCACCGCATCGGCACCCGTTCCGATCAGCAGCGCGCCGATCGGCACCTGGCAGCCGCCGTCGAGCGCCGCGAGCAGCGAGCGCTCCGCGCGCGCGGCGAAGGCGCTGGCTTCGTGATGGATCGACGTGAGCAGCGCAGCCATCCGCGGGTCGTCCTCGCGCGCCTCCACCGCGATCACGCCCTGCCCCGCGGCCGGCAGCCACGCCGGCGCATCGAGCCACGCGTCGATGCTCTGCTCGGCATCGAGGCGCTTGAGCCCCGCACCGGCAAGAATCGCGGCGTGCACCTGCCCCTCGTCCACCTTGCGCAGCCGCGTCGGCACATTGCCTCGAAGCTCCACGACCTCGAGATCCGAGCGCCGGTGCAGCAGCTGCGCGCGTCGTCTGAGACTCGAGGTGCCCACCCGACTGCCGCGAGGGAGATCCTCGAGCGACTCGGCGAAGATCCCATCGTTGACGACGAGCACATCGCGCGGATCTTCGCGCTCCAGCATTGCCACGAGCGCGAGACCGGGCGGCATGTCGGTGGGCAGATCCTTGAGCGAGTGCACGCAGCAGTCGACCTTCCCCGCGATCAGCGCATCCTCGAGCTCCTTCGTGAAGAGACCCTTCGCACCGATCTTGCTCAGCGACTCGTCGAGCTTCTTGTCGCCGACGGTCTTGAAGGTGACGAGCTCCGACTGCGTGCCGCGTGCCTCGAGCGCAGACTGCACCATGCGCGCCTGGCGGAGCGCGAGCTCGGAGGCGCGCGTCGCAATGCGGACGGTGACGGTCATGCGCGAAAGCTAGCTGAGACGACTGGCATCAGGAGCGCGCACTCGACGTGCCGAGATGCGCGATGATCGTCTGCACGAGCGAGGGGATCGTCGACTCGCTCGCCTCCATCTCGATCGGCACGCCGAGCTTGCGCGCCTCGTCGCTGGTCACCGGCCCGATGGACGCGCCGCGCACCGTGCGCGCGCGCACGGGTCCGAGGGCATCGACGAAGTGCCGGACGGTGGACGCCGAAGTGAAGGTGACGAGGTCTATGCTGTTCTCGTCGAGTGCCTCAACGAGCCTGTCGAGCCCCGAGAGATCGGGAACGGAGCGATAGATCTCGATCTCGTCGAGCTCTGCGCCCATCTCGCGCAGCGCCGCCGGGAGAAGCTCGCGCGCGCCGGCCGCGCGCGCGAAGAGCACACGCGTGCCGCGTACATCGCTGCGCGCGCGGAGCTTCTCGATCACGCCCTCGGCGACGTACCGATCGGGGATGACGTCGACCGCGAGCCCGCGCGCGAGCAGCGCATCGGCGGTCGCGGGGCCGACGGCGCAGATCTTCAGCGCCGCGAGGGCGCGTGCGTCGAGGCCGAGGTCGCGCAGCGCGGCCCAGAGCAGCTCGACTGCGTTGCGACTCGTGATCACGAGCCACTGATACGCAGCGAGCCGACCGAGCGCCACGCGCAGCGGTGCCCGGTCGAGCGCCTCGATGCGGATGGCCGGCGCCTCGATCACAGTGGCGCCCGCGATCTCTAATGTCGTGCGCAGCTGTGACGCCTGCTCGCGCGCGCGCGTGACGACGATCGTACGGCCGAAGAGCGGACGGCGGTCGAACCAGCTCATCTCGGCACGGAGCTTCACGACGTCGCCGACGATCGCGATCGACGGCGCGATCACCTTCTCGCGCGCGGCGCTTTCGGCGAGCGTCGCGAGCGTCGCGACGACGGTGCGCTGCCGCGGATACGTCCCCCACTCGATCATCGCTGCCGGAGTTTCCGGCGAGCGTCCGCCTGCGATGAGCGCGGTGGCGATCTTCGCGAGGCGGCTCACGCCCATGTACAACACGAGCGTCCCGCCCGCGCGCGCGAGTGCCGACCAGTCGGTCTGATCGCGATCCTTCCCCGGATCCTCGTGCCCGGTAATGAAGGTGACCGACGTCGACACGCCGCGATGCGTGACGGGAATGCCGGCATACGCAGGCGCGGCGACGCCCGCGGTGATCCCCGGTACGACCTCGAAGGTGATCCCCGCTTCCGCGAGCGCGATGGCCTCCTCGCCGCCGCGCCCGAAAACCATCGGGTCGCCCCCCTTGAGCCGCACCACGTTTTTCCCCTCTCGAGCGAGCTTCAGGAGCAGCGCGGTGATCGCATTTTGCTCCATCGACGGCGCGCCTCCGCGCTTGCCGACGAAGATCTTCTCCGCCTCACGCGCGCGCCCAGTCCACGCATCGTCGACGAGCACGGGATTCACCAGCGCGTCGTAGACGATCGTGTCGCACGCTGCGAGCAGTTCGCGCCCGCGCACCGTCATGAGTCCCGGGTCGCCCGGGCCGGCGCCGACGAGATACACGGCGCCCAGGATCGCGGTCATCTCGGTGGCGTCAGCGCTCGCGACGGAGCGCGAGCCGCCGCTTCGCGATGGTCAGACGGCGGCGCATCACGCTGAACGTGTACAGCAGGTAGATGCCGATCGCCGCGAAATACGCGGCGTAGTAGTAGCTCTCGTTGTGTGGCATCAGCGGCCCTCCTCGAGCTCGAGCAGATCCCTCTCTGTGGCCAGGCGATAGCGCTGACGCACGAGCGCGAGGTAGAAGAGCGTGAAGGCGACGAACGAGAGGATGAGCGTCGTCAGCATTTCCGGCGGAAGCGACGGCGCGCTCGGCTTGATCACGATCGGCCGCGGATGGAGCGTGCGAAAGAGATAGACGCTGAGATGAATGAACGGGATTAGCAAGGAGCCGAGGATGCCGAGCACCGCCGCGTAGCGCGCGCGGAGGGCGCGATCGTCGATCGCACCACGCAGCACGAGATAGCCCACGTAGATGAACCAGAGGAAGAGGGTCAGCGTGAGACGGGCGTCCCACGTCCACCAGGTTCCCCACACGGGGCGCGCCCACATCGGGCCCGTGATCAGGACGACCGTGGTGAAGATCACGCCGACTTCCGCCGAGCTCTCGGCTGCGCGATCGAGACGCAGGTCGCCGAGCCAGAGGTAGCCCATCCCAGCGAGCGCGACGACGCCGAACGCCATGAAGGCGTCGAGCGCCGCCGGGAGATGCAGATAGAAGATCTTCTGCGCGGGACCCTGCACCGCCTCGAACGGCGTGTAGTAGATCACGCGCACGAGTGCGGCGGCGATCGCCAGCACGGCGATGAGAAAGAGCCAGTCGATGCCGGCTCGCTTCGTCGGCGCGCCGTTCGCGGCCGTTGCTGCAGAGGGACTGGTCATTCCTCGATCGTGAATGGGAATGCGAGCGTGCACGCGGCTACGAATACAATATCGAAAGCGATCAGCAATTTAAGCCATCCCACGAGCTCACTCTCGGGGCGGCCGGAGAGCAGCCGGGCCGTCGCCTGCGCCGCGGGGATTACGATCGGCACGAAGAACGGTAGCGACAGCACCGGAAGGAGCATCTCGGCCAGCTTCGTGTTCACGGCCATCGCGCTGAACAACGTGCCGACCGCCACTAACCCGATGGCGGCGAGCAGCGCAATGAAGGCGAGCATGCCCGCATGCTCGAGCAGCGGCACTCCATAAAAGAGCTCCACGGCGGGAATCGCGATGACCTGCACCGCCGCGACGAAGACGAGATTCGCGATCGCCTTGCCGAGGTATATCGATTCGCGGGCGATTGGTGCGCCGAGGAGGGCGTCGATGGCGCGGTCGGCTTGCTCGATGCCGAAGGATCGCTGCAGACCGAGCAGCCCCGAGAAGGTGAAGATCCCCCAGAGCACGCCGGGCGCCAGATCGACCGCCGAGACCGCTGTGGGATCCCAGGCGAAGTAGAAGATGACGATGCCGAGGAGCGCGAACACCGCGGCGGAGAAGAACGCAGTGCGCGTGCGGAACTCGATCTCGAGATCCTTGCGCGCGATGAGGAGCGCGGCGGAGAGAACGCTAGGCGCCATGTGTCACGTGTTCGCGGTAGACCGCGAGATACGTCGATGGATCGATCGTGTCCCCCTTCTCCAGCCGAACCAGTACACCGTCGCGCATGATTGCGGCGTGCGTCGCGAGCGAGAGTCCTTCGGCGATCTGATGCGTGACGAGCACCATCGTGCGGCCAGAGGCGCGGAGCGAGGCGAGGTGCGCGGCCAACGCCGCGCTGCCCGAGTCGTCGAGCCCGGTGAAGGGCTCGTCGAGCAAAACGACGCGCGGATCGTGAACCGTCGCGCGTGCGATCGAGACGCGCTGCTGCATTCCGCGGCTCAACAGCCGCACCGGAGTCTCGGCGCGTGCGGAGAGCTCCATGCGCTCGAGCGCGCGCAACGATTGCGCGCGGGCATCCGGGATGCCGAAAAGCTTCGCGGCGAGCTCGACGTTCTCGCGCGCAGTGAGCGCGCCGTAGAGCATGCTCGCGTGCGAGATGTAGCCGATCGCGCCGCGGAGCTCGGCGCCACCCGGAAGCGCGATGCCGGCGACGGAGCCGGAGCCTTCCGTGGGTCGCAGCAGACCGGCGAGAATGCGGAGGAGCGTCGTCTTCCCCGCGCCGTTCGGGCCGAAGAGGGCGAGGCAGTCGCCGGCGTCGAGTGAGAGCGACACGTCGTTGACGGCGGTGCGGCCGCCGAAGCGGCGGCTGAGCCCGCGCGTGGCGATCATGCGCCGGCGCCCGGCTCGGGGCGCGGAAGGTACTTGCTCGCGTGACGCGGCGAGCGCTGGCGCAGCGCGGCGCGCAGTGCCGCGACATCGAGGGCGCGCGCGGCGAGATGCGCGGCGTAGGAGTGTCGCAGGGTGTGTGGCGTGATGCGGTCGGCGACGTTCTCGTCGAGTCCCGCCGCCTTCGCGAGCCGCTTGAGCCGATCCCACGCGCGCTGCCGCGATGTGTGGAGTCGGGTGCGCGGATGGATGAAGACGAAGGGACCATGATCCGCGCGCGCAGGCGCGGGGCGCACGGCGAGCCACGCGCCCATCCACCTCGCCGCGTCGCCTTCGAGCGTGACCTGACTCTCCTCGCCGCGACGGCCGATGACATCGAGCTTGATCACTGCCGGACCGCCGCGCACAGCATCGAGCGTGAGGCCGATCGCCTCGGAGATGAGGAGCGCGCCGTGATACGCGATGCCGTAGAGCGCGAGATCCATCGCCGCTGCCGGATCCTTCGCGGCGCGCGACTCGAGATAGCCGAAGATCGCCGCGACATCGGAGGGATCGATGATGTGCGGCGCGCGCGGCTCCGGAACGGGCTCGGCGAGCAGCTCTGCGGGCCCCGGTGCGCGAATCTCCTCTTCGATCACGAGGTACCGATAGTATGACTTGATGGCCTGGAGATGGCGTCGCACGGTGGGCACCGACCATCCTTCGAAGCTCGCGCGCGCCTCCAGATAGTCGCTCAAATCCGTTGCCATCAGCTCCAACGTGGGGCGCGGGGTGAAGGCCCGCACGAGGTCCGCGACATCCGCGTGATAGGCTTCGACGGTCGCCTCCGCTTTCCCCTCGCGCTCGAGCCAGGCGGAGAATCGGTGGACGGGATCGTAGTCCGGCTGGAACTCGGGCTCCGAACGGGCATTTGCAGAGTCTATCACGGAGGAAAGTGTAGCACTGACGCCGCGGACGAGCCAACGAGCAGATCCGCTCGGACGGCTGGCATCCGTGCGGCCGCCCGCTAAGATATTCTCGTCGACTACAACACGGATGAAGCATGACCGACATAGATGTACTGCTCGAGGAGCACCGCAAGTTCGGGCCGCCGAATGCATTTCGAAGCACGGCCAACGTAGCGTCGCCCGAGGTGTACGCTCGAGCGGCGAAGGACTACGAGAGCTTCTGGGCCGACTGTGCGCGGGAGCTCGAGTGGTCGAAGCCGTTCACGAAGGTGCTGGAATGGACGCCGCCGCGCGCGAAGTGGTTCGCGGATGGCGAGCTCAATGCATCGGTGAACTGCGTCGACCGCCACGCAACTGGTGCGCGGCGCAACAAGGCGGCGATCATCTGGGAGGGCGAGCCCGGCGACTCGCGCACGCTGACGTACGCGCAGCTCCTCGACGAGGTGTCGCGCTTCGCATCCGTGCTCGACTCGTTCGGTGTGAAGAAGGGCGACCGGGTCGCGATCTATCTGCCGATGATTCCCGAGGCTGCCATCGCAATGCTCGCGTGCGCGCGCATCGGGGCCGTGCACTCGGTGGTGTTCGGCGGCTTCTCCGCGGAGTCGCTGCGCGATCGCATCGTGGATGCGCACGCGAAGGTGCTGATCACTGCGGATGGCGGCTTCCGTCGCGGGCACATGGTTCCGCTGAAAAAGAACGCAGACGATGCCGTCGCGCAGACGCCGATGATCGAGCACGTGATCGTCGTGCGCCGTACAGAGGATCCCATTGGCGGAACGCCCGCGACGATGAAGGCGGGGCGCGATCAGTGGTGGCACGAGCTGATGGCCAAGGCATCGCCGAATCGTCCCGCGACGGCGATGAACGCCGAGGACATCCTGTTCACGCTCTACACATCGGGGACGACGGGGAAGCCGAAGGGGATCGTCCATACCACCGGTGGTTACCTCACGCAGTGCGCAGTGACCACGCGGATGATCTTCGATCTCAAGGAGAGCGACGTCTACTGGTGCACCGCCGACGTCGGCTGGGTGACAGGGCATTCGTACATCGTCTATGGTCCGCTCGCGAACGGCGCGACGTGCATGATGTTCGAGGGCGCGCCCGACTGGCCCGCAAAGGATCGCTTCTGGGAGCTGTGCGAGAAATACGGCGTGACGATCTTCTACACAGCGCCGACCGCGATCCGCGCGTTCATGAAGTGGGGCGCGCAGCACGCGGACAAGCATGATCTCTCGAAGCTGCGGCTGCTCGGCTCAGTGGGCGAGCCGATCAATCCCGAGGCATGGATGTGGTATCGCGAGCACATCGGCCACGACCGCTGTCCGATCGTCGACACGTGGTGGCAGACGGAGACCGGCGCGATCATGATCTCGCCGCTCCCGGGCATCACCGAGACGACGCCAGGCAGCGCGACGGTAGCGTTCCCGGGTATTTTCGCGGAGCTGCTCGACGATGGCGCGAAGCCGATCCAGGTGGGCGGGGGGTTGCTCGCGATCACGAGGCCGTGGCCCGGGATGCTGCGCACGATCTGGGGTGACGACGAGCGCTACGTGCGAACGTATTTCACGAAGTGGCAAGATCGCCCCGATCTCTACTTTCCCGGCGACGGCGCCAAGCGCGACGAAGACGGCAACTTCTGGATCCTCGGCCGCGTCGACGATGTGCTCAACGTGGCAGGGCATCGCATCGGGACGATGGAGGTCGAGTCGGCGCTGGTGGATCACCACGCGGTGGCCGAGGCGGCGGTGGTGGGCAAGGTGCACGATCTGAAGGGTCAGGCGATTGCGGCGTTCGTGACGCTGCGCGAAGGGATCAACGCGACGCCGGAGCTGCTCGCGGAGCTGCGTGATCACGTGGGCATCAAGATCGGAGCGATCGCGAAGCCGGACGACATCATCTTCAGCGCGGATCTTCCGAAAACGCGCTCGGGGAAAATCATGCGGCGGCTGCTGCGAGATGTGGCGGAGGGACGAGCGCTGGGGGATACGACGACGCTGGCGGATCCGGCGGTGGTGGCGTCGTTGAAGGAGCAGTACGAGTCGCTGGAGGGGTAGTCGAGCGGCGGACGTTGAGGCGTAAACAGGAAGGGCTCGCCGACTGGCGAGCCCTTCCTTGGCTTCAGGTACCACGGCCTAGCGTGCTGTGAGCACGTACTGGAAGTGTGCAGTACCGAGTGTGAAGTTCGGCGCAAGCTGTAACAAAAGTGCGGCGATGCCGGGTGCCGGCAAATAAAATTCCTTGATGAGTGGGCTTAGGTCGCCGCCGTCGGAATCATCCGGGAAAAGCACTGCCGGTACATCGAGCGACTTCTGGAACGACCAGCCGGCGGTCGGTTTTTCACCCGCGGGGAATCCCCCTTGAAACGCAATTCCAGTCGGGCTTTCAGCAGTGAAATTATTTGGTATGAAGGTTGGGTCTGTGGACGTCTCTCGGTGCTGATACGGCACGTCGTCCTGATAGCGAACGGCGGCAGTGCACTTCCCCGTTTGTACGTCGAAGCGCGCTGACAGGCGCACGAACGATGCGCCGCGCTGCGCTTGGTTCGCATATTCCGTCGTGGTAAATTTGAATCCGCCAGTTCCCGGAAAGTTCTGGATCTGCGTGTTGTCAATTTTGGCCGAGCCGACCACGGTACCTTCCCAAGCGGTCGTCGTGTCTCGCGGACCGCCGCCGGAGACGCGTACAAGGTGCGCGGTTCCTGACGAGCTCTGATGCACCTTGATGTCGACCGTGAATTCGGTTCCAGGAATGAATTTTTCCTGATTGTAGCTGGACGATATCGAAGTCGCGTCCCACGAAATCACATCGAGCAATCCACTGCACACGCCCACCGCGAGCTTCGCCGGCGCGGGTGCTTCATAGTCCACCGATCGGCTCGTGCTCACCACCACACTGATGGAGGCGGTTCCCTTTCCGACGGCCGTGGCGAGCCCGGAGCTGTTGTCGATGGTCGCGACAGCCGGTACCGATGATCTCCATCTGACCGTTGGCGTCGAGCGCAGGGTATTCCCGTTCATATCAGTGACGGATGCGCTGTACTGAATGGTTGCGCCGATATCGACGCTCTTGGTCGACGGCGTGATGACGATCTTCGGAACTGATCGAATCTGTGCGCGGCTGTGGTGGCCTCCCCCACGCGAGTTCGCTGAGACGCGTGTGGACATAACGCTGTTGCTCGCGGCCGAGGTAGGCGCGACATCGATATCCGTCTCCCCAAGATCTTTCGCGGTGACCAGGCCGCTCGATGATACGGTCGCGACGGACGTGTCCGAGCTGCTCCATGTCAACGATACTCCGACAAGCGCATTTCCCGCGGAATCGCGAGGTATCGCGGAGAGGCGCACCGTGTCACCGACTACGATGCTCGCCGAATCGAGGTTCAGGAGTACAGAGTCTACGGCGGCCGAGTCGCCGCCGTGACCGCCGGGTCCGACCCCGTCGGAAGCCGAGCAGGCCGCCCTGAGCGCGAGCAGTCCGATCGCCGTCAAGGCGATCAAACCGCGAACGGGATTTGTGTCAGCAGACCGCATACACTCCTGCACGTTGCGAGAAAAACGGCTCCAACTCTCCCGCAGGAAGAAACGCGGGAGTGCCGCATTATTCTCACTTCGCCTTTCCGCAAACGGAGTGCTGTTCAGGACGTCAGCTTGTCCTTTTGCCGCAACGTGCCGGGCTCATATCCCAATCCGCTTCCAGTACAGCCGCGTCCCCGTCATCTCGCCCATCGGCGTCAGCGCGTAGTCCGGAATCTCGCCCGCGAAGGTGAATCCGAGCGCCTCGTAGAGCCTCGACGCGCCGTCGACCGTCGCAGTGTCGAGCACGAGAAGGGTGCGGCCGTGCTGCACCGCGAGGCGCTCGGCCTCGCGCATGAGCTGCGCAGCGATGCCGCGACCCCGATGGCTCGGCCGCGTCATCATCTTCGCGATCTCGCCGCGGTGCGCCTGGTTCGGCGGCATGTCGAGCAGCAGTGTCACCGTCGCCACGAGCTCATCACCCGCGTCAGCGTCGAATGCGCCAAGCACGATCCGCTCACCTCGCGCCGCAGCCGCGAGTGCTCCCGCCCAGAACGCCGCCGCGCGCTCCGGCGCCAGCGGGTGCATGAAACTCACCGAGCCGTTGTTCGCGACGACGTCGATCAACATCGTGCCGAGCGCCTCGCTGATGTTCGGCGAGGCGCTCAGGGATTC
>JALYSW010000051.1 GCA_030854615.1 Gemmatimonadota bacterium | reverse complement strand
GCGCTGCTGCTGGAGGATGGCCGGTTGCAGGAAACGGATGTGCGGGAGGTGTTGCCCTGATGCTGTGCGATAGTTGCAAGGAGCGCGACGCGGTGGTGCAGGTTACGCAGGTCACCGATCCGCCGGTACGTCAGCTCAACCTGTGTGAGAAGTGCGCCGCGGAGCGCGGCATCGAGACGCACGTCACGATGCCGAAGCAGCCGCTGGCGGACTTCATCCAGGCCGTGCAGCAGAAGCAGCTGCTCTCCGGGAGCGAGAGCTGGCGCTGCACTTTCTGCAACTCCACGCTGCGCGATTTCCGCAACACCAGCCGCCTCGGCTGCGCCTACTGCTACGGCGCCTTCGAGGCAAAAATCCGCGACCTGCTGCGCGGCGTGCATGGTACGTCGAAGCATCAGGGCAAGCGCTATCGTCCGCCGGCCGAGGGCGGGGTGGAGGAGGGGGCGTCGGTGGCGACCGAGCTTCGGACGCGGCTGCGGCGCGCGGTGGAGCAGGAGCACTTCGAGGAAGCGGCGAAGCTGCGCGACCAGCTGAAGGTGATGGAATGACCCTCGACCTCTCGCTTCTGCCGGATGGCGGTGTCAACTGGCTGGACGCTTCAGGCGACCATGCCGGGATCGTGCTCTCCACCCGCATTCGGCTGGCGCGCAACCTGGAGGGCTTTGCCTTCCCCGGGCGGGCGCGCGACGGGGAGCGGCTGCGCATTCTGGCACGCGTGCGGGAGGCGGTGGAAAGCTCGCCGCACCTGCGCGCGAACCTGCTGGTGCGCGTGGATGAGCTCGACTCGGACGATCGGCTGCTGCTGCATGAACGGCATTTGATCAGCAAGGAGCTAGCGGGGCTGGATCTCCAGCACCCGGTTCGGAGCGGCGCCGCCGTGTTTCTTGGCGACGGCGTAGGCGTCATGGTAAATGAAGAGGATCACCTCCGCCTCCAGACGCTGCGCTCGGGATTCAACCTCGCGGATGCCTTCGCGGACATGCAGCGGATCGACGAGGAGCTGGGCGAGCGCGTGCCCTTTGCGTTTCACGACGAATTCGGATATCTGACCTCGTGTCCGACCAATACGGGCACCGGTTTGCGGGCGAGCGCGTTGATCCATTTGCCGGGGCTCGTGTTGACGAAGGAGATCAACAAGACGCTCGCCGGCTTGCAGCAGATCGGCTTCACCTATCGTGGGCTGTATGGTGAAGGGAGTGAGGTGGTCGGGAACTTCTTCCAGATATCGAACCAGACGACACTGGGGCGAACGGAGGAGGAGATCGTCGACAAACTGTTGCAGGTGCTGACGACGGTGATCGCGCGCGAGGAGGAGGCGAGGCGAGTATTGCTTCGCGATGCTGGTTATATTATTGAAGACAAGCTTTGGCGAGCATACGGGACACTCCGCTACGCGCGCAGCCTTACGTTCGACGAGGCGATGAATTTTCTCAGCGGCGTACGGCTGGCCGTTGGTCTGAAACTGATCACCGGCCTGAGTGTATATACCCTCAACAAGCTCCTGATCTTTTCGCAAGCTGCACACCTGTCCCACGCGGAAGGCCGGCTGCTCTCGGAGAGCGAAGCCAATCTTGCGCGCGCACGCTACGTGCGGCAGGCACTTGCAGCGGAAGTAGGCATGTAGGGGTGCGCCTCCGGGGCGACGCTCCGTAGCATCAGAGGGATTATGAACGGCTACAACTTCACTGAGCGCGTGCGGAAAGTTCTCGCGATGGCCCGCGAGGAAGCCGCCCGTCTTCACCACGAGTACGTGGGGACGGAGCACATTCTGCTCGGCCTCATCCGTGAGGGTGAGGGAGTTGCTGCGGCCGTTCTCCAGAATTTGAGCGTCGACCTCGACGAGATTCAGCAGAAGATCGAGGAGACGGTCAAGAAGGGGAAAGCGGCGCAGACAACAGGCCCAGACCTTCCCTATACCTCGCGCGCGAAGAAGGTGTTGGAGCTCGCCATGAGCGAGGCGCGCGAGCTGAACCACAGCTATGTCGGCACTGAGCATCTCCTCCTCGGATTGCTTCGCGAGGAGAAGGGCATTGCCGCGCAGGTCCTCACCGACACCGGTGTGAACCTCGACGCGGCGCGCGCGGAAACGCTGCGCCTGCTCGGGACCGAGATGCCGCAGGGGGGCGCCGCTGCGCAGCAGGGCAACGCTGCTCCGCCGCAGGCGACGAAGGGGGACAAGAAGTCCAAGACCCCCGCCCTCGATCACTTCTGCCGTGATCTCACGCAGCTCGCCGCGGAAGGACAGCTCGATCCGACCATCGGCCGCGCGAAGGAGATTCAGCGCGTCATGGAAGTGCTGACGCGCCGGAAGAAGAACAATCCGGTGCTCATCGGTGAGCCGGGTGTGGGCAAGACCGCCATCGTCGAGGGGCTCGCACAGCTCATCGCGAATGGCGAGTGCCCGGACTCGCTGCGCGACAATCGCGTGCTCGCCCTCGACATGGCGGCCGTCATCGCCGGCACCAAGTACCGCGGGCAGTTCGAGGAGCGCCTCAAGGCGGTCATGAACGAGATCGCGCAGAACAAGAACGTCATCCTCTTCATCGATGAGCTGCACACGCTCGTCGGCGCAGGCGCAGCCGAAGGCGCGATTGACGCGAGCAACATGCTCAAGCCGGCGCTCGCCCGCGGGGAGCTCCAGTGCGTCGGTGCGTCCACGCTCAACGAGTATCGCAAATACATCGAAAAGGACGGCGCGCTCGAACGCCGCTTCCAGACCGTCGTGGTCGATCCGCCCTCCGTCGACGAGACCGTCGAGATTCTCAAGGGGCTGCGCAAGAAGTACGAGGATCATCACCATGTGACGATCCCCGATCCGACGCTCGTGGCCGCGTCGAAGCTGTCGGAGCGCTACATCACCGACCGCTTCCTCCCGGACAAGGCGATCGATGTGATCGACGAGGCCGGCGCCCGTGCGCGGCTGGCGGCGCAGGCGCCGCCGCCGGAAGTCGCTGAGCTCAAGGCGAAGCTCGAAGGCGTGAACGGCGAGAAGGAAGCCGCCGTGCGTGACCAGAATTTCGAGAAGGCGGCATCGCTGCGTGATCGCGAACGCGAGCTGCAGGGCGACATCCGCAAGAAGCAGGAAGAGTGGGAGAAGCACCGGCAGTCGTTCCGCCCCGTCCTCGGCGAAGAGGAGATCTCCTTCATCGTCAGCCGCTGGACGGGCATTCCGGTCATGCGGCTGCAGGAGGCGGAGAGCTCGCGCCTCTTGCGCATGGAGGAAGAGCTGCACGAGTCCGTGGTCGGCCAGGATGAGGCGATCAAGGCGCTTGCGCGGTCGATTCGCCGCAGTCGTGCGGGGCTCAAGGATCCGTCGCGCCCGATCGGCTCCTTCATCTTCTCGGGGCCAACGGGCGTCGGAAAGACGGAGCTCGCCCGCTCGCTCGCGAAGTTCCTCTTCGCGGATCCGTCGGCGCTCATCCGCGTCGACATGAGCGAGTATATGGAGAAATTCTCGGTGTCGCGGCTCATCGGCGCCCCGCCGGGGTATGTGGGCTACGAAGATTCCGGAACGCTCACCAAGGCGGTGCGGCGCAAGCCGTACAGCGTGGTGCTCCTCGACGAGATCGAGAAGGCGCATCCCGATGTCTTCAACATCCTTCTGCAGGTGCTCGACGAAGGACATCTGACGGACAATTACGGCCGCGTCATCGACTTCAAGAACACCGTCGTCATCATGACGTCCAACGTCGGCGCGCGCGACATTACGAAGGGGAAGGGACTGGGCTTCACCACGCCGGGCGAGAAGGAGAACTTCGTCCGGATTCAGGAGAAGGTGAAGGAAGAGATCCAGCGCGTCTTCAATCCCGAGTTCCTGAACAGGCTCGATGACGTGATCGTGTTCCACCCGCTGGGCAAGGAGCACATCGCGCTGATCGTGTCGATTCTGATGAAGGAAGTGCAGAAGCGGCTGGTCGATGAGGAGATCTTCCTCAAGCTCACCGAAGCGGCGACGGACTTTCTGAGCACGCACGGCTACGACGAGAGCTTCGGCGCGCGGCCGCTCAAGAGGGCGATTCAGAAGTACATCGAAGATCCGCTGTCGGAGAAGATACTGACGGGCGACTTCGCAAAGGGCGACGAAATCGAAGTCGATGTCGCCAGCGATGGAGCGAAGCTCGAGTTTCGGGTGTTGGCGAAGGCCACCTGATCGGGTGATCGCACGTAGCACTACCGGCCGAATGGCTCGCCTTATGGGTCATTCGGCCGTTTCATGTGTACATTACCCGGAATGTCCCGACTTTTTTTCCTTCCACTCGCGGTCTCGCTCGCGAGTCTGACGGCGCACGCACAGAGCACACCCTCTGGTTGCGTGCTCCCCGATTCGGTAGCGGTACGTGGCAACAAGCGCGTGACGACCGAAAAGATTCGCGCTGACGCCGGCCTCACCGCCGGCGACTCGCTGAACTATCGCGTTCTCCAGCGAACCCTTCGCAACCTCTTCGCGACGGGCGCCTTCGACGATGTGCAGGCCGGCTGCGAAGTCACCGGCAGCCACGCGATCCTGACCCTCACCGTCGTCGAGCGGCCGCAGCTCAAGGGCTTTACGATCAAGGGCGCGAACGTGATCTCCGAGGGCACGCTCCGCGGCAAGGTCGAAATGCCGACCAACCGTGCGCTCGATCCGGCGGCGGTGCGCAACACCGTCCAGAAGTTCGACTCGATGTATCAGGCCAAGGGCTACTACCTCGCGAAGATCACCCCCGTCACCGACACCACCGGCGGCGACGCGCACGTGACCTTCAACATCGATGAGGGACGCCACCTCGCGATCTCCGGCGTCGATATCCAGGGGAACAAGGAGCTCAAGGACAAGCAGGTCGTCGCCGCCATGAAGATCAAGCCGGAGGCGTTCTGGTTCTGGCGAAAGGGCGCCTTCGACGACGAGAAGTTCCAGGGCGACCTGAGCGAGCGCATTCCCAAGCTGTACGAGCAGCACGGACTCATCGACGCGCAGGTCGTCAAGGACTCGCTCGTCGTCGATCACAGCAACGGGAAGGCGCTGCTGCGGGTGACGATGGATGAGGGCGTGCGGTATCGCGTCGGTACGATGGAGATCGTCGGCAACCATCACTTCACGACCGACGAGTTGATGCGCTACTACCCGTTCCAGGCGCACGAGCAGACGATCACGCAGCGCCTCCGCGGCATGCTCGGCCGCAAGGATCACGATGTCGGCTCCTTCGATCAGAGCGCGTGGGAGGAGGCGACCACCGCGATCCGCAACGCGTACAGCAACGAGGGCTACATCTACGCGCAGATCCGCCCGGTGATGGACCGCTCGATGCGCGACTCCACCCCAGTCGTCAATCTCCGCTGGGAGATCGAGGAGAAGACGCCGGCGACGATCAACCGCATCGAGATTCTCGGCAACGATTACACGAACGAAGCCTGCATTCGCGAGCAACTCGTGATCCTCCCGGGCGGTGTGTTCAATCAGGATCGCCTCATTCGCAGCTATCAGAACATCCAGAATCTGAACTTCTTCGAGTCGCCGCTGCCGCCGCCGGACACGAAGCCCGCCAACGATCAGGGCGACGTCGACATCGTCTTCCGGATGAAGGAGAAGCGCACCGGCAGCATCAACTTCGGCGCCTCGGTCGGGCAGGGAACGGGCGTCGGCGGCTTCATCGGGCTCACGCAGCCGAATCTGTTCGGCGCCTGCAAGAGTGCCTCGCTGCAGTGGCAGTTCGGACAGTTCATCAACGACTTCCAGCTGAGCTACACGGATCCGTCGGTGAAGCAGACACGGATCTCGGCGACGGTCACCGCCTACCACACCCAGTCGCGCTATACGATCGCCGATCTCGGGCAGAGCACGAGCTCGGGCGCGTCGCTGCAGTTCGGCTTTCCGGTGCGCGGCTCCCCGTTCACCCGCTTCTTCGTCTCCTACGGCGGTGAAGCGGTCAAGTTCAGCGGCGGCCTCGCCTCGCGCGACACGA
>JALYSW010000435.1 GCA_030854615.1 Gemmatimonadota bacterium | reverse complement strand
TTGTCGCACAGCGCCACCAGCTGTGCCCCGCGCATCCGCACGAGCGCGGGCAACAGCGCGACCTGTGAGATCGCTCCGACGCCGATGAGTCCGATACGCAGGGCAGGCTTCATGACGTGGTCACCTTGGGTCGAGTGGGGCGGGTGAAGTGGAACATCGCTCCGGCGCGCACGGTGCCGAAGCGGATGGTGCCGAGCACAGTGTAGCGCGCCTCGACGCCGACGCTCACGCGATGCGTCGGGAGAATCGCGACGCCCGTTATCGCGCTGAGCCCCGCACCGATGTTGTCGAGCGCGCTCTCGACGAATGTATTCTGTATCAGCTTCGATTCCGCATTTACGATATGGAGTCCGAGCCCGCCACCAACGTACGGCTGCACCGCCGCGTGCGCGCGGGTGGGAGTGTACCGGAGATCCGCCTCGATCGAGATCGTCGAGACCTTCACGCGGTCGAACTTGATCGAGTCCCCGGGATTCGAGAGCGATTGCTCGAGCTGCGTGATGAAGCGCCCGACGGTCTTGTCGTCGTAGCGCGAGTTCCAATAGCTCCCGGAGAAGCCGACGCGCAGATGCGGCGCGATCTCACCGTAGTCCGCCTGGACTCCGTACGACTGCGTGCTCACGATCGTGCTCGGCGACGCCGGACCGGCGACGATCCCGATCCCTTCGAGGTGCAGCTTGTCGAGATCGAGGCGCTGGAAGATGTTCTGCGCGCGCGCGGGGGCGGCGGCGAGCATCACCAGTGCTGCGGCGCCGAGCGCGGAGCGGTGCACGCTACCTCGAGACGGACGCAACGGTCGTCCCAGGATAGTACGTTCGCAGGATCGTCCGATAATCGATGCCCGCGCGCGCACGTCCGATGGCGCCCCACTGACACATCCCGATGCCATGCCCATTCCCGTGCCCCTGGATCAACAGCGACGAAAGCTCGCCACCTGGAGTCTGCCGGCTCTCCGTCGAAAAGTAGGTACTGTTGAGGATCTCGCCACCGGGCGAGCGGAGAACGAAGCGGATGTCGTTCGCCCGCAGGGAGAAATGTCCTCGCGACGTGCCGATGCCGAGCATGCGCACGCGTCCCGAGGGCGTGCGACTCTCGACCTCCACCGAGCGCACCGTGCCGATCCCTCCCGATGACACCGCGGCGTAGTTGCGCAGATACTTCTCGAGCGTGGCGCGCAGCGATGTCTGATCGTAGCTGCGCGTCCAGCGGAAGAGCGGCGAGGTATCACAGTAGTAGCGATCCGCGGTACCGGGGATGCGATCGCTCACGGCGACGAGATACGGTTCGTCGCCCTCCTTCCATACCTCGCTCGCGGCGGACGTCGTGCCTCCGCACGTCGAGTGGTACGGCGCGTTGATGATGCGGCCGTTGTACGTCAGCACGATGCGCGTCGTCCCGAGCACCGCGCGGTCCGACAGCGGCACCTCGGCGTCCGCGCCCCCGTATACCTGATCGAGCACCGTCGCGAGCATGTCGTACGGGCGCTCGCGCTCGCTCACCAGATGCGTGTACGCGTAGCTGCGCGCGGCCACCGCCTGCGCCTCGACCGCGGCGCGCTCGTCCTCGGTGCGATGCTGCCCGATCTCGAGCGGGACGACGCCGCGGAGATAGTCCTCCATGTAGAGTCTGTTGATCACCGAGAGCCCGCCGGGCGCGGGGATCACCGCGATCTCGCCGCGATATTTCTTCCCGTTGACGAGGATATATGACCCGCGCGCGATCGAGCGCGCGATGAACGGCGCCGGGCGCACACCGGTCGGACCACCGTCGAGCCGCGATGCGCGAAGGCCGCCGCGCTCCGGCTCGATGATCCACTGCTCGCCGCCATCGCCGTGGAGCAGCGTGCTCTCACCATTCGTGTCGTAGAGCTTCCACTCGCCGGTGGCCGAGAGCGTGACGCGTGGTACGCCAGCGGCGAGCGCGATCCGGACGACCTGCGAGTTGTCGAGCAGCCCCGGCTCCTGCGGTGCATTCACATCGTCGATTTTCTCCGACGGCAGCGACTCGGCCACCACCTTCGGCGGGATGGTGTCGCGGACGACGCGCGGCGGCTCGACTGTGCGCTCGGGGGCCTTGCCGCCGCATCCGATCACGAGCACGACGGTCGCAACGGCTCCCACCGTCGCGCCGATCTTCGCGAGGGAGAGACTACGCGCGCGCAACGCGCATCGCTTCATCGAGGCGCTCGAGCGCCAGATCGACTTCCGCATCGCCGTGCGCCGCGGACATGAACGCGGCCTCGAACGGCGACGGCGCGAGATAGACACCGCGCTCGAGCGCCGCGTGGAAGAAGCGGCGGAAAAACCCGACGTCGCTTCCCTTCGCGCTCGTGAAGTTGCGCACGGGCTCGCGCTGGAAGAAGAAGCCGAACATCGAGCCCGCGTGCGAGGCGGTGAACGGCACGTCGTGCCGCGCGGCGCTCGCGATCAGCCCCGCAACGAGCCGCGCCGTGCGCGCCTCGATGCGCGCGTGGAGCTCGGGGGTGAGCGCCTTCAGCGTCGCGAGCCCCGCGGCCATCGCGAGTGGGTTGCCGGAGAGCGTCCCCGCCTGATAGACGGATCCCTGCGGCGCCATCATCTCCATGAGATCGCGTCGCCCGCCGTACGCGGCAACGGGGAGGCCGCCACCGATGACCTTGCCGAGCGTCGTGATGTCCGCCGTGACGCCGAAGCGCTCGCGCGCGCCGCCCGGGGCGATGCGGAAGCCGGTCATCACCTCGTCGAAGATGAGCAGCGCGCCCGTATTCGTCGCGATCGTGCGCAGCGATTCGAGGAAGCCGGGATCGGGCGGGATGAATCCGGAGTTCCCGACCACCGGCTCGACGATGATCGCGGCAAGCGGCTGCTCGTGCGCGATCTTCATCACGGCGTCGGCATCGTTGAAGGGCGCGACGCGGGTGAGCGATGCCACCGCATCCGGAACCCCCGGCGAGTTCGGAAGCCCAAGCGTCGCGACGCCCGACCCAGCGCGCACGAGGAACGAGTCCGCGTGCCCGTGGTAGCAGCCGTCGAACTTGAGAAACGCGTCGCGCCCGGTTGCCGCACGCGCGAGCCGCAGCGCGCTCATCGTCGCCTCCGTGCCGCTCGAGACGAAGCGGATCATCTCGACGTGCGGCAGCCGCTGCGTCATCAGCTCCGCGAGCTGGACCTCGAGCTCGGTCGTGATGCCGAAGCTCGTTCCCTTGCGCATCGTCTCGTCGAGCGCGTCGAGCACAGTCGGTGCTGCGTGGCCGAGCACGAGTGGTCCCCACGAGAGGACGAAGTCGAGATACTCGTTGTCGTCGGCGTCCCAGATGCGCGCGCCCTCGCCGCGCGCGACGACGAACGGCTCGCCGCCGACGCCGCCGAACGCGCGCACCGGCGAGCTCACGCCGCCCGGCATCACGGCTCGCGCGCGGGAAATAATTTCGTCCGAGCGGACTCTCACCGACCGTAGCTGGCGGTCGAGGCGGCGGCCATCACGGGGAGCGATCGCCCCGCGCGCACGGCAGGCGCGATGACGTCAGGCGCCGAGTGAACGCTGACGATGTGCGCGACGAAGTCGTAGTCGTCGACGACATCCTCGATGACGCAGTCGACGATCGCGCCCGGAGGCGCGATGCCGTGGAAGCGCGTGATGCCATCGATGTCATCGGCCTGCCACACCGTGCGACCGACAGGCTCCCCCGTGATGTCATCAATGCGGTCGATGATCCCGCGCACGGAACGATGCAGATGCCGCTCGTACCGCTCGGCCGTAATCGCGCGCTGCAGCTCCGTGAGGCGCTCGAGACGGTCGCGCTTCACCGGCATCGGAACGTCGTCGTCGAGGAGCGCGCCGCTCGTGCCTTCCTGCGGCGAATAGGTGAAGGC
>JALYSW010000429.1 GCA_030854615.1 Gemmatimonadota bacterium | reverse complement strand
TGTCACCCAGCGCGGTGGCGCGCGAACTCCGCCTTCGTGCTCCTCGCCTCCCGCGCCAAACCGGGTCGTGCTTTTCCGCCTTTCTCCAGCACGTCGGTCGATTCATTCAATGCCAGGGCAGCCTTGTCGTATTCCCCGAGCGCCATCAGACTCTCAGCGAGCACCAGCTTCGCCTCGGCCGTGCGCCAATGTTTGGGCCCGACTCGTTTGGTGCACAGCTCCACCGCACCCTCGATCTCCGGCACCGCCTCCTTCGCTCGATGTGTGGCGAGGAGCACGCGACCCATGCCGATGCGACCTGGAATTATTTGCAGCTGTGCGTCAGCGTTGCTCGTGTCCATCTTCGCCAGCACTCCTCTCAAGAGCTTCTCCGCCTCAGCGTAGTGCCCGCCCTCTTCCAGCGCGCGCCCGAGATTCACGGAAATCGCTTGCGTTCCCTGCCCGCCAGGACCTTGCAGCTTCAGGTTCATCGCCAGCGCCCGACGCAGGAACACCACCGCACTGTCTGGCCGGCCCTCAAGTCGAAGCACGACTGCCATCTCGTTCAGATAGAAAGCGATGCTTATGTGATCGGCGCCATAGAGCTTGCGGTCGATGGCCATGGCCTGCTCCAATAGCCGCTCGGCCTCGTCGAACTCGCCCCGCTCGCGCACCACGACGGCGAGATTGCTCAGGTTCGAGCTTACTGCATCGTGGTTCTCACCAAAGAGCTTTCGATCGATGGCGAGTGCTTCACGAAGCAGCGTGTCGGCTTCATCCAGGCGACCCTGTGTGCGGAGCAGCTGCCCGAGATCGTTGAGGATCGACGCGACGTTTCGATGATCTGTGCCGAGAGCCTTGCGGTCGATTGCAAGTGCCTCTCGATAGTGCCGCTCGCCATCCGCATAGTCGCCCAGTGACTGCTCAGCCCTCGCCATGCGACGAATCGCCTCGGCGGTGGATGGATGATCGGGACCGAGCTTGCGTTGCCGGATTGCGAGCGCCTGCTGGAACTCCCCGATTGCTTCCTTGTTCTCGCTTCTCATCAGGAGTAGCTCGCCCAGTGATACGCGGCTTGTGGCGACCGTCAGATCGCTGTCGCCATGAAGCTCACGTCGCACGCGAAGTGCCGAGCGATAGAGCGGCTCTGCATCGGGAAAGTCATCCTTCTCATTGAAGAGCTCCGCGAGGTGATCGAGGCTCTGCGCGGTCGCGTCGTTGTTCTCGCCGAAGAGCTTTCGGCGAATCGCGAGAGCGCCACGCAGAAGCGTATCGGCCTCGGCGAGACTGTCCTGCTTCGTCAGCACGTCACCCAGCTGGTCCATCGCCTGCGCGACCGACGCGTTGTCTCGACCGTAGAGCGCGCGCCGCTGCGCGAGCGACTGGCGAAGCTCCTTCGTGGCCTCTTTGTAATCACCGAGATTCATGTAGACCCCGCCGAGCGCGCCACGCAGCTCGGCTTGGACGTCTGGCTGATTCACGAGTGCCGTGTCTATCCGCCGAGCGCCGCGATCCAGCAGCGCGCGCGCTGTGACATCGCTGGGCTTATCCGCGGTAGGCGCGTATGGATCTGCGGCGCCGAAGATACTTATGAGATAGCCCTCGACCGCCACCGCCTTCCGCGCCTCCGACTCCGCACGGCCGCGCAGCTGCCGCTCGCGCGCTGCCGCTCCCAGCAACGCGATCGTAACCAGCGTGGCGAGAGCGACCTCGAGACGATGCCGTCGCACGAACTTTCCCGCGCGATAGCCGAATGAGTCGGCACGCGCGCTTACGGGTTCGTGACCCAGGTAATGCCGGAGGTCCTGGGCGAATGCGCCAACAGTGGGATATCGTTCGGCCGGCACCTTCTTGAGCGACTTCGCCACGATGTTTTCGAGGTCGCCCGCGAAGACGCGGCGCAACCGCTCCGGCGACGTATCGCGCGCCGCCGCGAGCCGTTCGACGTCCTCGCGGTTCCGCGCGCCACCACGTGTCAACGCCAGCGACAGTAGTCCCGACTCCGTGTTCAGGATCGCGACTGCGTGCTCCGCCGGTGTGCGCGCCGCGCTGCTCGTTGGATGCTTCCCTGCCAGCAACTCATATAGTATCACACCGAGGCTATAGACGTCGGTCGCGATGGTGATGGGCTCGTTTCGAATCTGCTCCGGCGCCGCGTACCTGTAGGTAAAGACGGCACCCTGTGCAGCGGTGAGCTCGGCGATCTCCCCTCCCTCTTCGAGGAGCTTCGCGATCCCGAAGTCCAGCAGCTTCACCGTGCCGTCCTCGGTCACGAGGATGTTTGCGGGCTTGAGATCGCGATGCACGATGAAATTCGCGTGCGCGAGAGAGACCGCGGTGAGCACCTGAGTGAACAGTCGGAGTCGCGCGTCGATGGAAAGCTTGCGTGCATCGCAATACTCGTCGATCGGCTGACCTTCGACGTATTCCAGTACCAGATACGGCAGGCCGACCGGACTGATGCCGGCATCGAGCAGTCGCGCGATGTTGGGATGCGTGAGTCGCGCGAGCGCAGTCCCCTCGCGACGAAATCGTTCCTCTCCCACCGGCCCCGCGACCGCGAGACTCAGGAACTTGATGGCGACACGGCCTTCGAATCGACCATCGCTGCGGCGCGCGAGCCACACGGAGCCCATGCCGCCCTGCCCGAGCGGTTTCTCAATGATGTAGCCGCCGAACGTTTGGCCGGCGAGCGTCGACCATCGAGACAGCTTTGCCGATTGGCTCTCGCCGAGGAAATCGGCCCTGTCTATGGTGGACTCATGCTTCAACAACGCTTCGAGCTCGGCGGCGATCGCCGGATTCCGCGCGCGCTGGCTGGCGAGCCAGGCGGCGCGAGCGTCATCCGGCAGCTCGAGCGCCTCGTCGAGCAGGCGGCTCAGTTCAGGCCAATCCTCGTTGCTGAATCGCGCCATTGTCTCGCCATGTGCGAGGAGGCCGCTGGGGGAAGGCCTGAATATGCAGATGCCGTAGCACGGCGGCGAGTAAGGAACTCGCTGGGGGGCTGACCACTAGAGGGGCGGCGCGATGCTTCCGGCGCACCGCCCCACAGCGGACGGCATCAATGGTGCGCCGGGTTCTTGTTGTGCGGCTTCTTCCCGAGGTCGTGCCAGCTCTTTTCCTCGACGTTTACTTGATAGTGCGTGGCCGCCTTCTGGATGTTCGCGAACGCCTGGTCTTTGTCCGCTTCCGACGCGCCCTCCACCTGATCGAAGCGGGCGAGCGCCGCCTTCACGTGCGAGGCATCGGTGATCGGTTCCTTGCGCTGCTTGGGAAACGCGAAGGCGCTGTCGGGCAGCTTGTCTCGATTCTCGCTGCTAAGCTTGCCGTGTTCGGTGTGCGGTTCCCATGTGGTTTTTGTGCTCATGTGTCCTCCTCAAGCTCGAGTAATGGCTGCAACGCCACAATTGAGCGCAGAGTTCGTACCGTGAGCACGCTACCTCCGGCGACCTCGCCGCTAAATAATGCGTTCGCAGCAAGAACTGAGGCGGCACGCAGGCGCTTGTCCAGGAGCATAACGTAAGCCAAGTTGGGAGGCGGCCGACGTCGTAAACGGCATTCCACACCTCGCCCGGCCTCCTCCTGCCCCGCAGTGGCGGCGTTCAGCCGCGTCGATGAATCGCTCTCGAAGTAAGAGCAAGTTGCGCTGTACGATTCGACAGGCCGCGCGAGCTCTGATGCGCGACGTCTAGGAGGTTGTCGTGCCAACGAAGTCTCCGAACCCGGTGCAAGTCGCTGGCGAATCTCCGATAACAGTCGTTGGAATTGGTGCGTCTGCTGGCGGGCTCGAGGCCCTGTCGCAGCTCTTTTCGCAGATCCCGGCCCATACGGGATTGGCCTACGTCGTCGTGCAACATCTCAGTCCCACGCACGAGAGCATCCTTGCGGAGTTGATCGGACGACGGACGAAAGTCCCCATACACCAAGCGGCCAACGGCATGCGCGTCGCCGTCGATTGCGCCTACGTCATCGCGCCGGACACCGAGATGACGCTTGCCGATGGACATCTGAAGCTGGTGCCGCGCGCTGCCGGTTCCCGGCCACCCCGCCCGATCGATGCGTTTCTGCGATCTCTGGCCGAGGTCCACGGAAGCCGCACGATTGGAGTTATCCTCTCCGGAACGGGATCGGACGGCGCGCTTGGCGTGCAGGATATCAGACGCGCCGGAGGCATCACGTTCGTCGAGGATCCAAGGTCGGCAGGCTCCACTGGAATGCCGCTCGCGGCCATCGCAACTGGTTCGGTCGACGTCGTCGCGCCCGCAGGCGAGATCGGGACGCAGCTCGCACAACTGGGGCGGCACCCCTACATGCGGCACGAGCGCCCCTCACCCGAGGATGCTTCGGTGACTTCGGCGGAACACGCTGCCGTCACTAACGAGGGTGAGGAAGCAGGGAGTGCTACTTCTCACGAAGGACGGCGCGACGACGGGGCGTCGGCAATCGGCAGCCTGCTTCGCCGCCGCTTCGCGGTTGATTTCACTTTGTACAAGACCGGTACGATAGAGCGGCGAATTCGACGTCGCATGGCGTTGCGCAAGATCGACTCTTTTGCTGCGTACGTCGATGTGCTTCGGCAGGACCAAAAGGAGCTGGAAGCGCTATACGGCGATCTTCTTATCGGTGTCACGCGATTCTTTCGGGATCCGGAAGTGTTCGCGCTGCTGTCGCGCACATTCCTTCCACACATTCTCGCGAATCGATCCGCTCTCACTCGACGCAATCGCGACAATCCCCAACCTGTGCGAGCGTGGGTTGCGGGCTGCTCGACTGGGGAGGAAGCGTACACCTACGCAATCTGCCTGCTCGAATTCCTGGAAGGCAGCGCGCCCGGCACGCCTGTCCAGATCTTCGCGACCGACTTGAGCGAGGCCGCAATCGCCATCGCGCGTGCCGGCGTGTATCCGCAGGGCATCGAGGCCGATGTCACTCCTGAACGACTACGCCGCTACTTCACGCAGGATGAACGAGGCTATCGCGTCAGCAAGGTTGTGCGCGATTGCTGCATCTTCGCTCGGCAGAACATCATGGCCGATCCTCCATTCTCGCAGATGGATCTGGTCAGCTGTCGGAACGTACTCATCTACTTGCAGCCGAGCGTGCACGCCAAGCTCCTCGCAGTCTTTCATTACGCGTTGAAGCCAGACGGCGTCCTCGTTCTCGGCACGTCAGAGTCGACCTCCACTGCCCCAGCGCTGTTCAAGCCAATCGATAAGAAGTACCGCATCTACGAGCGCGCGCCCGGTCCCGCCAGACCGCTGCACCTGGATTTCGCTGGCGCAGACGCGCGCCACTCCGCAGCGCATCCGCACCGTCGCCGCGACGAGTCGCTCGGTGATTCACCCGGCGCGACTGGAATATTCAGGGGGGAGGGCCGTCAGCCGACGAGCGTGCCCGATGTCCAGCGCGCGGCGGATCAGGTCGTGCTCGGCGCATACGCGCCGGCGGCCGTGGTAGTGGATGATCAGCTGCAGATCGTGCAGTTTCGCGGGCAGACAGGGTCCTACCTCGAGCCAACCGCAGGAACGGCGAGCCTGCAACTGCTCTCGCTAGTGAAACCGGAATTGGCTTCCGCGCTGCGCACCGCACTTACGTCAGCGCGCGAAGAAGCGCGGGTGGTGCGAGTGGAGGACGTAACCTTCCATGATGGCGGGCGGCTCGGCCACGTCGCCCTTCGGGTGACGCCATTTAGAATTGCGGCGTCGGGGGCGCAGTACTTCGTCGTCTCGTTCGAGGAGGACGGGGGCGGGTCGCACGACGAGCACGACGACGAACGCGACCACTCGGCGCGCGCGGCCACGAAGACGTCTACGCGAGCTGGGGGAAGGAAGGCTGGCGGCACCACCGACGGCGCAAGCTCTTCAAGCAAGCGACGGGGCTCAGCGTCCCCTGACGCGAAGATAATCGGCGAGCTTCGCCAGGAGCTCGCGGCTGCCGAGCGGCATCTGCAGGCGCTCGGCGAGGAGCACGCCTCTGCCGTCGAAGAATTTCAGGCGGCGAACGAGGAGATCCAGTCGAGCAACGAAGAGCTCCAGAGTACGAACGAAGAGGTCGAGACGGCGAAGGAGGAGCTCCAGTCGCTCAACGAAGAGTTGACGACGCTCAACGATGAGCTGCGCCTTCGGAACGCGGAAGCGAGTCGCCTCAATGACGACTTGACGAACCTCCTTACGTCGATGCACGTGCCCGTGATCATCGTCGGAACCGATCTCTGCATCCGGCGGTTCACCGCTGGCGCAGAGCGTCTCGTGAATCTCATTCCGACCGACATTGGGCGGCCGATTGGCGATATCAAGACGAACATCGATGTTGCGCAGTTGGACGACCTCATCGCGCACGTGATCTCGACGCTGGAGGTGATCGAGCGCGAAGTGCGCGACGTCGACGGACACTGGTTTCAGATGCACATTCGGCCATATCGCACGGCGGATCACAAGATCGACGGCGCTGTGCTCATTTACTATGACATCGATGCGCGCAAGCGCGCCACCGAACACGAGGAAGGAGCGCGCAAATATGCCGAGGCGGTCGTGCAAACCGTGCGCGAGCCGTTGCTGGTGCTCGACGGCGAATTTCGAGCCCTGACTGCAAATCGCGCGTTTTACGACACCTTCGAAACCTCAGCGGAGAAAACCATTGGCCACAGCCTGTTCGAAATGGGAAACGGGCAGTGGAATATCCCCAGTCTGCGCGCACTCCTCGATCACGTCATCACGCGTGGCGATTCGTTCAATGACGTCGCCGTCGAGCACGACCTTCCGTCCCAGCGCCACCGAACGATGCTATTGAACGCCCGGTATGTTCCTTCCGACCGCAACGGACAGCCAATGCTCCTGCTGGCACTGGCGGACGTTACGGAGCGGAGGCAAGTGGCGCTCCAGCTCGAGCGTGCCAACGTGGAGCTTCTGGGGAGGGCCCGTGAGCTCGAATCCGTGGTCACTGAGTTGCGCGGGAAGACGGCGGAGGCCCTAGCCAGCAGCCGCGCGAAAACGGATTTCCTGGCAACCATGAGTCACGAGCTGAGGACACCACTCAACGCGATCGGCGGTTATGCCCAACTGCTCGACCTGGGGCTTCGCGGTCCCGTGACAGCCGCGCAACGCACCGATCTGGCTCGCATCTCGCGCAGCCAGGAGCATTTGTTGGGACTCATCAACGAAATCCTGAACTTCGCCAAGCTCGAAGCGGGCGTCGTACCGATTGCGTTCGTCCCCGTGAACGTGCGGGAGCTGCTCGAGAGCGTCGAGGCGATGGTCGCACCGCAGATGACTCTGAAGTCGCTGCACTACCAGGTGCACAGCGCGGCCGATGAATGCACTCCCGCGCTCGCGTTGTACGCCGACGAAGACAAGGTGCGCCAGATTCTTCTCAACTTGCTCACCAACGCGCTCAAGTTCACCGAGCCCGGCGGCCGCGTGGACATCAGGTGCGATGCAACCGAACGACGCGTGGCAATCCTCGTGGCCGACACTGGGATCGGTATCTCGCCGGACCATCTTTCGCGTATCTTCGAGCCATTCGTGCAGGTGAATACCTCATTGACGCGACCGAACGACGGCGTAGGGCTCGGGTTAGCCATCAGTCGGGATCTGGCGCGGGCAATGAACGGCGACATCGTTACGGAAAGCGTTCTTGGCAAGGGATCGACTTTCACACTGCTTCTTCCGCGCGCGGCTGTCTCGACCGACGAGTGATGCGTTCCTTCTCGTGACGGTGCGTCCTCCTGTCGGGCGACGATGACTGACACTGTCGCGAACGCTGAGTCAACTGCTCAAGCGCGCGCGGTGGACAAAGATGGCGCTGACGTTGGTGCTCGCCGAAGCGACTGGCCGGCGGCTCGGCTCCATTCGCCAATTGAAGTGGGAGGACGTCGACTGGCCGGCGAGCACGATCCACTGGCTCACACGCGCCGAGAAGACGGCGGGGATGAAGAAGCTGATCGGCGGTCTATGGCATCCGTATCGCCGAGCGTGGGCGACGGCGCGGAAGCATCTTCCCATCACCGACGTCGCCGCCGCAGGGGGATGGAAAGACACCGAAACCTTGCTCACCTGCTACCAGCAGGCGGATACGCAAACGCTCCTCGCCGTCATGGCCGAGGAGCGCAAAGTGCACGAGCATCACATCTCGCGAGTGGCAAACGGGGAATCAAACAGGTAACGCCCGTTCGGTCTGCTTACGTAAGTCGTTTGAAATCAATCGGGACGGCGGGATTTGAACCCGCGACCCCCTGAACCCCATTCAGGTGCGCTACCGGGCTGCGCCACGTCCCGTACTACCGGTGTGCTGCTCTTCGCCGTTCGACCAACCCTCGGCGAGACCGAACGTTAGTGGGCTCGAAAGAGCTAAGAAAGGGGTCTATCCGCCTCGCTATGCCTTGTGTCGCCCGCCCGTTAATTCAGGATACGCTGGATTCGTGTACGGCGCGAGCGACGTGATGAGCGAGTGCACGCGCTGCGGCCCCGTATCGTTCCCCGCGCCGGGCACGCGCTCGGCGTACTTACCGTAGCCGTTCAGCGGTAGCTCGTGCTTTATGGCCGCATCCCACAGATCGACTAGGGCCCGATCCGACGCGTCGATCGTGACATTGTCGTGCTCGGGGCGCCCTCCGCGATAGTCGTCCGGCGTCGTTTTCTCCGGGAAATCAGTGACGTATGCGGCGGTGGACCATGGAGCCCCTGGTTGCTCACCTCTGCGTTCATGAAGAAGCGATCGAAGATGCCGCATCGCTCGGCCAGCGCGTAATGGTTCGGCGAAACAGCGCGCGGAAAGAAGAGCGGCGAGGTTTGCGCAGACAACTGTAGCGAACCCGTAAACAGCACCCGATCGCGGATGAACCCGGCGCCAACGTATCTTCCATGCATGCGTAAGGCGCTCTGTCATGCCGCCGTCATGTTATCGACAGAGTTTTCAGGTTCAGCCGGCGGCACGTCACCCGAATCCGCAACATGAACTACGCTGCCATTACGCAGTCGGCGCTGCTTACGCTCATGCGCAACAAGATGCGGAGCCTGCTCACCGTGCTCGGCATTACCATTGGAATCGCGGCCGTCATTTGCGTGGTTGCGATCGGCAAGGCCGGGCAGACGCGTGTCGAGCAACAGCTCAACAACCTGGGCGACAATCTCGTGTGGGTCGAGGCGGGCGGACGCGCTGTGAATGGTGTGCGCACGGGCACCCACGCCGCACCGACGCTCACGCTCGGAGATGCGCTCGCGATCAAAGCGCAGGTGTCGCTCATCAAGTCGGTGTCGCCAAACGTCGACGGATCGACGCAGGTCATCTTCGGCAATCAGAACTGGTACACACAGTATCGCGGCGTCTCCCCCGACTATCTGGATATCAAGCGGTGGGACATCGATCAGGGCGCCGCATTTTCCAACGACGATGTGGATCATGCCGCCGACGTGTGTCTGATCGGTCGCACGGTTCGCGAGCAGCTCTTCGGTTTCTCGAATCCGATCGGCCAGGTGATGCGCGTGAAGACGTTGCCATGCAAGGTGATCGGGACGCTGCGACCGAAGGGACTTTCGGTGTCCGGGCAGGATCAGGATGATATGATCATGATGCCGTACACAACGGTGCAGAAAAAAATCAAAGGCGTGACGTGGCTCGACGATATTCTCTGCTCCGCCATCTCACAGGACGCCGTGAAACTCGCGGGGAAGCAGGCGGGTGCCGTGCTCCGCGACCGGCACCATTTGCGTCCGGACGAAGAGGACGATTTCAACATTCGCAATCCGGAGGATGTGATCAAGGCGCAGATTGAGGCGAGCCGCACACTGAGTCTTCTGCTCATCACGATCGCATCCATCTCGCTGCTGGTCGGTGGAATCGGGATCATGAACGTGATGCTCGTTTCGGTGACAGAGCGCACGCGCGAGATCGGCGTGCGCGTCGCCGTCGGCGCGCCGGAGGCGGCGATCCAGCTTCAGTTCCTCGGCGAGTCCGTGCTGCTGAGTCTCGTCGGAGGATTCGCGGGCGTGATCGTGGGCGTGATCGGCTCGGTGGTCGCCGGGCGCGCGCTTGGATGGGAGATGCAGATGTCGCTGGAAGCAGTAGTTCTGGCGGCGCTCTTTTCAGTGGCGGTGGGCGTGTTTTTCGGTTACTACCCTGCGCGCAAGGCGTCGTTGCTCGATCCGATCGAGGCACTTCGCTATGAGTGACGCACCGGCAGCGAGCGGCGTGCCGTCCTCCTCCGGAATGGGCGCGTCATGGGCGAGCAGACACATGACCCGCAATCGCTGGACGATGGTTGGGGCGCTGGTGGCCGTCGTGATAGTTGGAACGGCAGTGGCTCGACGCAAGACCAGCACGGTCGAATACTTTACTGCGAAGACGGAGCGCGGCGACGTCCGCGACGCGATCGACGCGAGCGGTCAGGTGAACGCCGTCGTGAGCGTACAGGTCGGCTCGCAGGTGTCCGGCACGATCGCGAAGCTGAACGTCGATTTCAACTCGCACGTGAAGAAGGACCAAGTCGTCGCCCTGATTGATCCGTCACTCTTTCAGGGTGCGCTGCTGCAAGCGGATGCGGATCTCGCTGCATCGAAGGCGAACGTCGCCGCTGCCGCCGCGAATGTCGCGAAGGCGCAGTCGACGGCGAAGCAGACATCGGCGGACTTCGGACGCATGTCTCAGCTTGCGCGTACGGGCGCGGCGACGGGAACGGAGCTCAGCCTCGCGACAGCCAACTACGAGGCAGCAAAGGCCACCGTCGACGCGGGACAGGCGGCGCTCGTGCAAGCGCGCGCACAGATGGCCCAGAAGGAGGCCGCCGTGTCGGTCGCGAAGACGAATCTCGATCACACCATCATCCGCTCGCCCATCGACGGCGTAGTGGTCGCGCGCAGCGTCGACGTGGGGCAGACGGTGGCGGCCTCACTGCAGGCGCCGACGATCTTCACGATCGCGCAGGACCTCACCAAGATGCAGCTCTACGCCAAGCTCGACGAGTCAGATGTGGGGCGCATCACGCTCGGGCAGTCGGTGACGTTCAAGGTCGACGCGTTCCCCAAGGAGACGTTCGACGGCACGGTGAGCCAGATCCGCATGAATCCGACGACCGTGCAGAACGTCGTGACGTACGACGCCATCATCGATTTCG
>JALYSW010000420.1 GCA_030854615.1 Gemmatimonadota bacterium | reverse complement strand
TGGAATCGATGCTCGCGATCGCGGGGACGGTGGGGGTGAGCCAGTTCGTGCTCGTGCAGTGGGTGGCGCCGTTTCTGAGCGAGTTTCCCGAGAAGGTGTCGGCCTTCCAGTGGGCGAGCCGCGTGCGCACGGCGCCGATGGCGCTGGTGAACATGGTGTCGAGCAACATCAATCAGTGGACGGTGCTGGCGGCGATGATCCCGATCGTATTTTCGATCGCGCGAGGCACGCCGGCGGCGCTGCCATTCGACGGCGCGCAGCGCGAGGAAATTTTGCTCACGATCGTGCAGAGTGCGGTGGCGGTGCTGGTACTGCTCGACATGCGCTTTCACTGGTACGACGCGGCGATTCTCTTCGTGCTCTGGCTCGCGCAGTTCATCGAAGCAGGCTGGCGCGACGAGATTACGTACGTCTACGCGGGGTGGGCGTTGCTGTTGGTCGTGAGCTGGATCTGGAAGCGGCCGACGGCGCCGGGAATTTTCTGGCGGCTCGTGCGTGGGAAGCCGCTCGCGAATGCGCCTGGATAGGGCAAAAAGACGAGCCTCGCCGGTTGGGCGAGGCTCGAAGAGAAAGGAACGAAGAGGATTTTTGAAGCCCCGTCGAATGTATGAGGTCCTCACCACACTGTCCGCCTTCCCCGCACTGGGGCATGACGTGAATGTAGATTATCGAACCCACCCGAGAGACTTGTTGGCTCAAAAATTAAGTCTCTTCGCCCCCGATCTGTAGTAAAGTTATGGGCACGCAAACATGGATGCAATCTGATGAACACACCGGCCTGGCAACGAATCCTGTACGTAATCGCGTATCCGCTTTCAGCCGTGATGCTGATCGTCTGGGCGATCGTGACGTTCGCCTATGACGGGCCAGGATGGATTCATTTTTTCCTGTCGCTCGGCGTCTTCCTGTTGATCTGGCGCATCGTCGCCGGAGGAACACAGGACTCGTGGCGTAAATATCTCTCAGGACGGTAGGAGCACCGCTGGCGTAACGGGATTGCGCGAGTGACCGAGGTTACAGCGAGTGTGCTGTCGCTCGCGGGCTTCGCGCTGGCGGAGGCCGTGCGGCGGGTGTGCGATGCCGGGGCGGGGATAGCGCTGACGGCGTTTACGATGGCCGATCGCGCGGGCGAGCGCGTCCTCACCGAACATGGGAGTGGCACGACGGCCGAGATCGCACAGCGCGCGAGGCTCGACGGTGATCGAATGAGCGCCACGGGCGACGAGTGGGCGTTCGCGCCCGACGTCGTGATGCCGGACGATGGGGAAGCTGCGGGAGATCGCGCGGCGATCATCGTCGACTTTCAGGCACCTGGGATGATCGCACCAGCAAGCATCGTTCAGCGTTACGAGCGCGCGACATCGAACATGCGCGCGCGATTGCGTGGATTGCCGTCCATCGGCAGCTACGACGATGCGCTGGATCCGGATCAGCAGGACCTCGTGCTGCAGCGGGTCGAGAGCGGCGTGCGCGACCATCCGTCCTCTGAACGGCTCTGGCGCTACTGGGAGGCGTAATCTCTCAGAAACGGGTGCCACGATGGTTATCGTTAGGCATGGCGAAGCTCACGATCAAACTCAAACGTGCGCGCGATGGGTCGGCCGCGCTGACCTGCGTGCGAAGCGATGACTCTGTCACCTGGCAACGCCAGCTCGGGAGCATTGGCACGGTATTCCCTCCCCATGACATCACGCATTTCGCCGTTGAGACCGCGCTCGGATATCAACGCGGTTTCTACGGGCTCATCGCCGACGGATGGGACATCTCCGACTTTGGCTCCCCATGGCCCCGTGGACCGATTCCCGCGGAAGCACGGGTTGTCGAGCGCTTCGTGAGCCTCTTCGAGATGGAGGACCGCGTCGGGCCGAAATGGTGGACCGACGAGCGCTTCGAAGAGGGCGGTGACTCCTGGACGGAACGCGACGGCGCGGCCATACCGACGCTGAGCGATGAGACTCGCGAGCGCGTCCGAGCGCTTCGCCGCGAGACACTCGCGAAGTGGGCCGCGACACCGCCGGGTCAGACGCTCGAGCTGACGTTCACGCGATGAGCGGCGACAAGTCTCACTGGGAGCGCTGCTATCGGGCGAAAGCGCCAGAGGCTATGAGCTGGTACGAGGCCGAGCCCTCAATATCGCTCGCCCTGTTACAGCGCGCGGGTTTGGACTCGAGCTCTGCAGTCATCGACGTTGGTGGCGGCGCCTCCACGCTCGTGGATGAGTTGCTCGCGCGAGCCGTGCACTCGGTGACGGTGCTCGACATCGCCGGGGGCGCCCTCGAGACTTCTCGAGCGCGGCTCGGAGCATCCGCAGGCGACGTCACATGGCGCGAGGCCGACGTACTGACGGCCGACCTACCTCCGGCCCGCTACGACCTCTGGCACGACCGCGCGGTCTTTCACTTTCTCACGACTCCCGCGGAACGCATTGCATACGTGACTCAATGCACGCACGCGCTTCGAGAAGGGGGAGCCCTCGTCATGGGTGCGTTCGCCGACGATGGGCCCACCCGTTGCAGCGGTCTAAACGTTGTGCGGTACAACGCTGACACGCTCGCCGCGGAGCTCGGTGCCGGATTCGAATTGCGCGAAAGCCTCCGCGACTCGCATCGGACGCCGGATGGCGTGATGCAGTCGTTCCTCTACACTCGCTGGATTCGGACGTAGGCGCGGCGACCTGTCCACTGGAGGACGTACGAGGATTCGAGCTAGATCTCCCAGTTACTCCACAACAACCCGCTCTTCGCCTTCCCCTCCGGATACTTCGCCAGCGCCATGCGCAGATCCGTCCACCGTACGCGCCCGCCCATCGCGATCAGCTGCTGATACGCATCGAGATATTCGGTCTGCACCCTGAACGCCACCCGCCGCGTCCCTCCCCTCCGCGCGAAGTCCGCCAGCGTCGCCACCGCACTCGCCAAATCCGCCTGCGTCGCAAGCACCAACTTGAGCACGCGCGTCTCCTCCCTCGCGCGGCCCTCCACCAGCGGCACCGTGTGCACCAGCGCGAAGCCCGTCATCTTCCCGCCGTGGCGAAACAGCACCGTGTCGCCGAGTCCGAGCGCGTCGGTGATCTCGATTTCGCGCGTGAAATCGCACGCGGGCAACACGCTCTCCGACAGCGCGCGACACTCCGCCAGCACCGCCTCCTTGTCTCTCGCCCCCAGCCGCCCAAACACGCTCGGCGTCTCGTTCGACGGCGACGCATCGATCGTCACCGTCACCGTGAGCCGTCCTGGAGCGAAGCCGAGGCCGGAGTAGAAGCCGATGTTGTCCATCGTGCGCGGCATCGTCTCGAGTCCGATCGTGAGCGCCTTCGCCGCGGTGAGCCAATCGATGCCACTCCGCACGACCTCCTTCCCGAGCCCCGCACCCTGCGCATCGGGACGCACGGCGAGTGGCCCCATCCATCCCTCGCGCCCCGAGCAGTGCACGATGTTGAACGCCGCGATCTCGTCGCGCTCATCGCGCCAGATCAGCGCACCGCCGTTCGCATCCTCGATCGCGTAGCGCCAGATCGCGGGATTCAGAAAAGGCACGCGTACACCCACGAGCCCATCGCGGCGATAGCGCTCGGTGAATGCTTCGCTGAACACCTGATTCAACGCCGGATGATCCTCCGGCGTCGCCGCGTACGGTCCGTCGGGGCGCGGGGCGCGCCACGGTCTCGCGATCGCCATCAGTCGGCGGCTCCGGCCTCTTCGAAGTACGGCGGCATCATCTCATCAGGCAGTAGTGGCTCATCCGGCGCGCCATCGTGTTGCACCACGGTCGAAGATCCCTGCTCCGGATCGTAGCGCACCGTAATGACGTGGTCCAGCATGTCGCGCACCGATTCGATGTGCGTGATCAGAATGACCTGCTCGAAGCGGTCGTTGAGCCGCCGCAGCAGCTCGAGCACGCTCGACCTGCGAAGCTCATCGAGCGATCCGAAGATCTCGTCGAGAATCAGCAGCGAGAACGGCTGCCCCGCGCGCTCCGCGATCATCTGCGAGATGGCGAGACGCAATACCAGATTCGCAAGATCCTCTTCGCCGCCTGAGATCACCGGCTTCGGCCGTCCATCCTCGAGCACGAGAATATTGTATTGATCGTCGAGCTCGACCTCGTCGTAGCGGCCGTCCGTCAGCTCCGAGAGAAACGCGCTCGCAAGCTCCGACAGCTCGGGACGCAGCTGGAAGTTCAGATCCGTACGCAGATCCGTGTACGCGCGATCGAGTTCGTCGTGCAACCGCTTCTGCACAGTGAGCTCGCTGAGAATCCGCTGCCGCTCCCCGAGCTCCTTCGCGGCGTGGCTCGCGATGTCCATCGCCATCACTGCTGCCTGCGCGCCGCCATCCGCGCTTACCACCGCCAGCTCCGCCGCGCGCACATCCGCCGCCGCCGTCTCGTTCTGCGCGCGCAGCGTCGCGAAGTCGCTCTCCGAAACGGTGATCGAATCCCGCCGCGTCCTGAGCTCCGCAATTCGCACCGCGAGCTCCGCCGCATTCGCAAGCACCTGCGACTGCTCGCGCGCGAGTGTCTGTTCGCGCTCGATCTGCGCACTCAGCCGCGTCACCTTGGCATCGAGCGGCATCAGCCGATCGATCTCCATCCGCACGAGCTCGTGGCGCCGCGCATCGTACCCCGCGGGGATCGCCTCGAGGTCGCGCGCGAGCACCTTCTCGCGCTCCTCCTTCACCGTGATGTCGCCGGTCAGCTGCGTGAGCTCCTGCACCGCGAGCTGCACCTTCATCGTCCGCCGCTCGAGCGTCGCGACCTCACCCGAGAGGGTACGCCTCCGCTCATCGAGCGCCTTCACATCCTCCGGCATGTCGAGCAGCTGCTCGAGCCGCCCCTTGTAATAATTCCCATCCACGCGCACGGTCTCCATCTGCGCATCCAGCAGATCGAGCACGCCGCGCAGCTGCGCTCCGAGCGGCCGCGTGCACGTCGGACAGAAGCCCTCCTCCCCCGCTGCCGCGAGCCGCTCGCGCTGCTGCTTGAGCTCCACGTATTGCTCGCGCAGCGACTGCCGCTTGGTCTCCGCCTCCTGTCTGTCACGCACCCACTCCGTGCGCCGCGCCTCCAGCTGCCCGTCGACGAGCTCGAGCTCCTCGCGCCGCTCCTCGAGCGACGCGCTCACCTCGAGGTCGAGCTTCGGCGCTGTCTCCACTTTTTGCCTGCGCTGACGCAGCTTGTTCAGCTCATCCGCCAGCGCTTGACCGGTCTCGATCAGCGCCTGCCGCCTCCCCTCCTCGCGCGCGAGCACCTCGAGCCGCTGGAACTCGCCATGCAGCTCCCCGTACGAGTCGAGCTCGCGCATCAGCTCCGTGCGCTCCGCGCGCGCCGCCGC
>JALYSW010000407.1 GCA_030854615.1 Gemmatimonadota bacterium | reverse complement strand
CCGACCTTCTTCCACGAGAAGCTGCACGAGCTCGACGCGCGCTTCCACGCGACGCTCGGCGCGTCGCACGCGAATCGCCCGCCCGAAGGGATGATTCGGCTGCGCTACGTTGCGACGGTGGCGGCGGTGTGGCTCGCGACGGACCTCGAGCGCCTGCACGCCATCGACGCCGAGCACGGCCTCACGTGGGGCGCCGTCGAGTCGCGCTTCCGCTATCGCGACGACCCGCGCGTGCACGTCGTGGCCGTGCGCATTGCGGCACTCCCCGGAGTCGTTACCCTCCCCGAGGTGCGTCGCTACACCGGATGTGTGTCCTGGGTGAAGCTCGACGAAGACATCGACGTCGGCGAAGCACAGCCGATCATCGATGACTCGTCCTTCGCTTCTCGACTCGGCGCGCTCGAAATCGCGCTCGGAGCACCGGCGTAATATTCGCTAGTCGCGCATAAAGTGGCAGCTGTAGCCGCCGGGATTCTTCTTCAGGTAGTCCTGGTGATATCCCTCGGCGCTGTACCACGTCGATGCGGGCTCGATGCTCGTGGTCACGGGTCGTTTCCACTTCCCCCACGTCTCGATGCGCGCAATCACCTGCGCGGCCGCGATCTTCTGCTCGGGAGACTGCGGAAAGATCGCGGAGCGATACTGCGTGCCGACGTCGTTCCCCTGGCGGTTGAGCGTCGTCGGATCGTGCAGCTTGAAGAACCAGTCTTCGAGCAGCTTCTCGTAGCTCAGCACCGACGGGTCGAACGTCACGCGAATCGCCTCCGCGTGCCCCGACTTGCTGTCGTGCGTGTCATCGTACTTCGGATTCTCGAGCCATCCGCCCGTGTAGCCCACGTCGGTCTCGATGATGCCGGGAACCTTCCGCAGAATGTCCTCGACACCCCAGAAGCAGCCGCCCGCGAGGACTGCCACCTCCGTCTTCCGATCACCGGCGACGGTCGAGGCAGAGCTGTTGGAATTGTCCCGATCACTCATATTGGTTCTCCCTTCACTCGTGTCGAATAAGGGCGCGCGGTCGCGCCGACAGCGCGCCAGTCCCCCTCCTTATACAACGCAAAAACGGGCGCCGCGGGTCCCGCGACATTGTAACGAGAGGACGCTATCGACTCCGCCGCCGGAGCGCCGAATCGAGCGCCGCGAGCCCACTGTCCGCCGGCGCCGCGGCCCGTGCGCGCGCGAGTGCACTGCGCGCCCCGGCGCTGTCACCGCGCGCGAGCGAGATCCTCGCCTGCAGGGCGTACTGTACCGCAGGCGGCATCCCACCGTGCGCCGCCGCCTTGTCGAGCTCATGCTGTGCATCCGCGTCGCGGCGCGATTCGAGCAGCGCGGTCGCGTACGCGTAGCGGAGCCCGGGATCGTCACCGTCCTCCGCCACCGCGCGCGCATAGGCCGCGGTCACCGAGTCCGTGAGTCCGATCTTCGCGTAGGCGCGCGCGAGCAGCACGTAACGGAGCGATCCCGCGGGATCGGGCCCGCGCATGCTCTCGATCGCACTGATTACGGAATCCGCACCGCGCCGGTCGAGCAGCGCGTCGAGATACGCGAGCCGCGCGGGCTGCGACTGCGGATGCCCCTCCGTTGTCGCGCGCAGCACCATGAGCGCCTCCTCCCCGCGATCCGACGTGCGCAGATGCTGAGCGAGCTCGAGCGCGAGCGTCTCGCCTTCGGGGTAGCGACGGTAGGCATCGCCGAGCAGCGAGAGTCCGCGCGCGTTGTCGCCGTGCCGCCCAACCGAGCGCGCGAGCTGCCAGTACGGGTAGAACGCGTCGGGATCGAAAGCGATGCCGCTCTGGAAGAGCCGCTGCTCATTCGACCAGACGGGCACGCGCTTTACCGTCTCGAGCATTCCCGTGGCGACCACCAGCAGTGCACCAGCGGCCGCAATGCGCTGCGTCGACAGCTGCAGCCGCCCGATGCGCGCGAGCGCCCACCCCGCCACCATCACGATCCCCACCGACGGGAAGAACAGCGTCCGCTCGGCGAGAAGCTGTCCCGTCGGAACGAGGATGTTCGACGCCGCGAGATAGGCGAGCGCCGCCCACCCGATCGCTACGAGCGGACGCCTGTCGCCGCGGCGCGCGAGCGCGACCGTCGCGAGGATGACGATGGCAAAGCCGACGATGGCCACCGCAGCCATGGTGCTCATCGTGTGCTGCGGGATCACCGTCGTCGGCCCGTAGTGCATCGACAGCCGCGTGGGCGCAACGAGCAGCTGCGCGATGAGCGGCCATGCTCCCGTCATCGTCCACCACCGCTGCACGAGCGTTTCGCCATCGAGCCCCACCGCGAGCGCCGTCGCCGGCGGCGAGAATCCGCCGAGCACCGCACGCCGAGCCGCGAGCATCACGAGAAGCGCGAGCGCATACGCGGTCCATACGCGCCACCCACGCACGAGCACCGACCTCGCAGATACGAGCGCCTCGCTCGTATCGCGCCACCCCCAGACGACCAGCGCGACGAGCGCAGGCACCGTCGCCGCCGATTCCTTCGCGCCCAATGCCACGGCAAAGAGTCCCGCGCTCGCCAGCGCGGGCGTCCACGCGATCGCCCTGGCACCCTCGTCACCACCAGCGCCATCGCCGAACGCGCGCACGATTACCAGCACGCACGCGATGCTCGCCAGCGCGGCGACGATTTCCGCCGACCCCGCGATGTTCGCCACCGACTCCACGTGCACCGGATGCGCAGCGAAGATCAGCGCGCCGAGGAGCGCCGCGCGCATGGGCAGTGCGCGCGCGAGCACCCACATCACCGCGATCGCGCACGCCGCATACAGCAGCACGGCGTACAGATGGAAGAGCCACGGTGCACCGCCGCTCACGTTCCAGAGCAGTGCGTACATGAACTGCACCACAGGCCGGAACAATCCCGCGCGCCCCCACGCCGGCGGCCAATACGCAACGTGCCACGCAGTGAGCATCCCCGCCGGCGTGTGCAGCGCCGGATTGTCGGCGATGATCGGGCCGTCATCGTATACGAAGCCGTAGCCGATCGTGGCCAGATACGGCGCTGCCGCCACGAACGCGACGACGAGCATCGCGAGCGCAGATGGTCGCGCGCCGCGCACGTCGGAGTGCGCGCTCTGTTCAGTGGATGGCAATGCTGCCGGCGGGAGGGAAAGATCGTGAATCCATCAGGGAAAAGACTGGCTACGTCCCCCGACCGTAACTCACGTAGGCGCCTTCACATACGACGAGTGCCCGGCCACTCTGCGCCGGGCACTTCACCATCGATCGACAGCGCGATCAGCGCGGCGGCGTTTTCGCCTTCTTGAGCGTGTCACCATCGCGCATGACCGGTTGGCCCGACGTCGGCGACAGCTTCGTTACATTCGGGCCCAGCGTCGACTTGCCACTGGAATTGGTCATTCCGGACTGCGTCTGATTCTGCGTGCCGCTAGTCGAGCCCTTCGTGCCGTGCGTGCCACCCATGCCGGCCGAGTCGCCGCCCATCGCGCCGCCCGTCTTGCTGTCGGGCTTCATGCTCGCGCTGTCCATGCCGCCAGACGCCGCTCCGCCCATCGCGGAACCACTCATGCTCCGAGAGCTCGACCCGTTCATCATCGCGCCGCCCATGCTGTCCGTCGCCGGAGCAACCATCCCGCCAGCCACCGTCGTATCCGTCGTCGTGCGCTTGTCGCCCTTGCTACACGCCGCGATCGCCACGACCGCTGCCACCATTGCAATGCGCTTCATGAAATCCCTCCGTCCGAGTAAATGAATCCGTGAGCGCTGCGCGACGTCCACGCGACCAGCCACTCGAGTGCTCCCGGACTCGACGAGGGCAATAAGCGGAC
>JALYSW010000387.1 GCA_030854615.1 Gemmatimonadota bacterium | reverse complement strand
TCGTGCGCTACCTCGTCGAGCTCCACGAAGGTCGCGGCAAGACGGACGACATCGATCACCTCGGCAACCGCCGCATTCGCTCGGTTGGTGAGCTGATCGCGAATCAGTTCTCCGTCGGTCTCTCACGTATGGCGCGCCTGGTGAAGGAGCGCATGTCGATCAACACCGATCCGGAAAAGATCACGCTCGACGACCTCGTGAACGCTCGTACGGTGAGCGCGGTCATTCAGGCGTTCTTCGGATCGTCGCAGCTGTCGCAGTTCATGGATCAGACGAACCCGCTCGCCGAGCTGACGCACAAGCGTCGCCTCTCGGCGCTCGGACCGGGCGGACTCACACGTGAGCGCGCCGGCTTCGAAGTCCGTGACGTGCATTACTCGCAGTATGGTCGCATGTGCCCGATCGAGACGCCGGAAGGTCCGAACATTGGACTGATCACGTCGCTCGCCTGTTTTGCACGCGTCAACGATCTCGGCTTCGTCGAGACGCCGTATCGTGTCGTGCGAAAGGGGAAGGTGACGGGCGAGATCGAGTGGCTGGATGCAAATCGTGAAGAGGAGGCGATCATCGCCCAGGCGAACGCGAAGCTCAATGCCGACGGCACGTTCGTCGACGAGCTCGTGCTCTGCCGTCAGCAGGGTGACGTACCGCTCACACCGCCGGACCGCATCGATTACATGGATGTGGCGCCGGAACAGCTCGTGTCGATAGCCGCCGCGCTCATTCCGTTCCTGGAGCACGACGACGCGAATCGCGCGCTGATGGGTTCGAACATGCAGAGGCAGTCGGTACCGCTGCTCAACCCGCGGACGCCGCTCGTCGGCACGGGGCTCGAGGAGAAGGTGGCGCGCGATTCCGGCGCCGTCGTCATCGCGAAGCGCTCCGGTGTCGTTACGCGCGTCACCGCGGATGAGATCATGGTGGACGCCGGCCCCGCCGATCGTGCACGCACGGAAGAGCGCCGCTCAGGCGACCGTCCGCTCGCGCGTCTCACGCAGAACGACCGGTACCGGCTCAAGAAGTACTGGCGCACCAATCAGGATACGGCGATCAACCAGCGTCCACTCGTGCGGCTCGGGCAGCGCGTGAAGGAAGGCGATGTGTTGGCCGACGGCGCGGCGACGGAGATGGGGCAGCTGGCACTCGGCTCCAACGTCACCGTGGCGTTCATGCCGTGGTACGGACACAACTTCGAAGATGCCATCGTGCTTTCGGAGCGGCTCGTGAAGGACGACGTCTATTCGTCGATCCACATTCAGGAGCTGGAGCTGCACGTCCGTGACACGAAGCGTGGCCAGGAAGAGATCACGCGGGAGATTCCGAACGTCGCCGAGGAGAGTCTGATCGATCTCGACGAGCGTGGAATCATTCGCATCGGCGCGCACGTCAAGCCGGGCGACATTCTGGTGGGGAAGATCACGCCGAAGGGCGAGACCGAGCTCTCACCGGAAGAGAAGCTGCTCACCGCGATCTTCGGTGAGAAGGCGAAGGACGTGAAGGATTCGTCGCTCAAGGTGCCACCGGGAATGGAAGGCGTCGTCATCGACGTCAAGATCTTCTCACGCATCGATGATCAGGTGATCGAAAAGGATCGCGGAGAGCGGATCGGTGAAGTGCGTCGCCTCGAGAACGACGAGAAGATGCGCGTCAGCGAAGTTCGCGATGGCGAGCTGGCCGAGATGTTCGAGGGCCAGGTCGTCACGCTCGCGCTCAAGTCGGGGACGGTCGAGGAGGCCATCACGGCGGGGACGAAGCTCACCCCAGACGTGCTGCGCGACATCAAGATCGCCGCGCTCGACCTGAAGACGTTCCGCGTTGAGAACAAGAAGATGAACGAGCGGATCCGCGAGGTCATCGAGGCAGCGAATGCCGAGAAGGCGCGGATCGAGGAGAAGGCGGAGGAGCGGATCGACAAGATCCTGCAGCCCGACGAGCTTCCCCCGGGCGTGATCCAGCTCGTGAAGGTGTATCTCGCCGAGAAGCGCAAGATCTCGGTGGGTGACAAGATGGCCGGCCGTCACGGCAACAAGGGTATCGTCGCGCGCATCGTGCCTGAGGAGGACATGCCGTTCCTCCCCGACGGTCGCCCGGTCGACATCGTGTTGAATCCGCTCGGTGTCCCGAGCCGAATGAACGTCGGTCAGATCCTGGAGACGCACCTTGGATGGTGCGCGAAGCAGCTGGGCTTCTACGCGAAGACCCCGGTGTTCCAGGGCGCGAACGAGAGAGAGATCGGAATGATGATGCGTCTCGCGGGGCTCAAGTGGGCTGCGCCGGCGCTGGCGCTGAGCGTGGCGCCGCCGGTCATCTCGGATCAGGACATCAAGACGATCATGCACGATATCAGACCGGCGCGTGCCGGCGAGGCGCACGTGAACCTCGACGCCGCGACCGTGAACGATCTGGGCGGACGCACGATGTCGCAGGAGACGCGCGACATCTTCTTCCGCTTCCGCGATTTCCTCACGGCGGCGGCGAAGGAGCTGGCCGATCGCGAGCATGCGGAAGTCGAAGCGCAGATCACGCTGCACGGAGCGCTCGGTGAGGACGCCGAGTTCCCGGAAGCGCGCAAGGGTGAGCTGCGGAGTGCGCTCAAGCAGC